>JAYSPO010001203.1:0-21234 GCA_043722015.1 Candidatus Kuenenia sp.
TGATCACGTTTTCGCAAGCGGCCGGCCCCCCAAAGGACCGGCCGCTTCTTTGCGCAGGCTTTGACTTGAGCCTGAGGCGCTAGCCGATTTCCAATGAAGCAGCTAGCCTGCATTGCGCACAGAGTCGTAGGCCGGACCGAGCAAACCCAATGATAACCGGAGCGGCACCCGCCAATTCATCCTGGATCCATGTGACAGGGTGTGATGACCAGAAATCCGGGTTTGCGCTGTTCCGGCATTCGCGGCGGGCTTGATCCGGCCTACACAGTGGACAATGCAGGCCAGCGCCCAATGCGACTCACTTTGTATCTACCACATCGAAACCAATATCGAATATCCAACAAGGAATCGCGAATTTCGAATGTGATCACACTTCACTTCGTTATTCGACATTCCTTGTTCAGTGTTCAATATTCAAAGAGCGTGAACGCGAGTGCCATTCGGCTAGCGCCTCAGGCTCATTAAGACTATCAATCCCTGGCGTCATCGAAGAAGGACATGTCATGAACGCAATAGCAAATCAGTCGCTCCATCGATTTTTCAGCAGCACGGTTCGGCCATTTTTTCTGTTCACCAGGGCAGGAACCGCTCTGTGTGGGCTCTACGCCGTCTTGCCAGCCTGGGCCATGCCCAACGTGGCCAAATTGCCTTACCTGCAGGACTACACGATCATCATTCAACATTGGGGGATCATGGTCGGGATCGTGGGATTGTTCATGATGGGCGCGGGTCTGGTTCCACAGTGGCGTGTCCCCATCCTGCTCTACAGCGCCCTGGAAAAGAGCTTCATGCTCTGGCTCGTGTTATCGAACGCGAAGCAATCTTTTGTGAGCGGCTTCTGGATTCCCTTCGCACTCGATTCCACCGTAGTCATCTACACCATTGGCTACTTCCTGACCTTTGGATTTCGCAGCCCTGATTCGGATTCGTTTGGCCAACGCCAAACGAACTAGCGTCAATTCACGATTGCGCCTACGCATGCCACGACGTTACTTTAGAAATTGCCATGAACTTGTGGAACTGCTGTCGTTCAAATGTCCAACAAGACCCGGATAAAGCAATCACGCCAAAACATCGGCGTACGATCAGTCGACCGTCTGGAGACCCTTGCATTCCGCAAGGCGATACTCGATCTCCTCCGCAAGTCTCAGCGTCACTTGTCCGCCAAGGCCACCATACTGCGATTGAAACTCATCACCAGTCAGACCTGACGGAAGGCCTTCAACGCCGGGGAAGAAATCGGCGATGACAACACCCTGGCCGATTCGCGCCTGCAGATTCCGCGCGTTCGCTTCGTTCTTTGTCGCGGCGATCGCGAGGAGCGTACCAGCTCGATCCGCGGCCAGATCATCGAACGAAAACCCGGAGCCACCCTCCGTCGTGTCCATCATTTCTTTTGCGATGCCGACCGTCATCGACTGTTTCTCATTGGACAGGATCGCCAACGCGGCACTGACCCAGAAGTGACGCGCCAGATCGTGACGCTCCACGAGCGTGACTCCCTTGCGTAAAGCGCCAAGCTCGTCCGTCAGCCTGAGATGGATGGGACGTTTCGCGACGTTGGCAATGCGTTCTTCCCCCAGGATGACTCCGAGTGCCAGGATCGCAGCTTTATTCGGATGAACGGCATCCGTACCGTGCGAATTGTCTGCCGCGAAAGAGAAAGCCAATTCCAGAAGTTTGGCAAAGCCTTCGTCGCCGCTCGGAACGTCATCCACATTGGCAAGGAGGTACTCCCCCGTTGCCCGGGCATCTTCAGCAAGATCATCTGAGATCCCTGTCGAAGTCCCCCAGAGGTAAAGTCCCGCCAGCAACACTGCCAAAACTCCACTTGCAATCCAACTGCGACGGAACGTGAGCCCGATGAGGGCACCGACGATTGCGCACGCAATGCCGAGTTGCAGTTGGATGAAGATCGGGAAGTAGCCGTAATTGATCCACTGGCAGAGAACGGCCAGGCACGGAGCGAGCACCAGGACCACGACTGCAGCCGTTTTCAGAGAAATCTGCTTCAGGCAAAGCGACAGAAAAGCACCTGTCAGGGCCAATCCACATGCCCGCAATGCAATCGTGGCCAGAACTCTCGATGTGGGCTCCGATACCCTCAATGTCGAGCACATCACATTCACGGCCCAGTCGGACGCGCCCAAGGGACGCGGGTCAGGAACGAAACACAGCAACAGACACCAAATGAGCAGCACCAGAGCCCACTCGGATGAAACATACTTCGAAAAAAGGTTCTTCGACGATTTGCTGTGTTTCATTCGCGACTCCGGCAAGGCGATCATTTGTCAATGTAGCCATCACGCTCCGCCGTGATGAGCATTTGTCAATCGACATTCGTCGATCGAGAAAGTGTTCCACGATCAGCCCGTGCATGGCCTGAAGGTCAATCAGCGCGGGAGCTCCATTCATATGGCCCGGTCCGACGCTCGTCACAGCGGAGCGTGACGGCTACGTTGCGATTTGACCGTCACCGAGACCGAGCCCTGGTGAGGCCGAAGTTCATGCACGAGAATAACCAACGTATCCAGCTCCTTCCATGGCGGCGGTTACACTGATACAGATCAACGAATCCTGGCAGCTAAAAACGGGGCTGTGGGATGCCTTTACATCAGGTAGCGGATGGGGCTTTTCCGGAAATGATTCGGTGGTTGCCATTGGCGAACTGGAGTGTACCTATGAGTTGGCTGATGGAACGCTTCCCGGGGTCTTCGCTGTCGGCGCTGTTTACGAATCGGCAGGCGTGATCGAAGGTGACCCGGTTTCCCCGGTTCAGGAATACATTATTCAACTGGAACAACTCATCTACCGAGAAAGCCATGACGACGATGCAATCCAGGGGCTGGGCGTCTTTGGCGGCTACTACCCACGCTTTCCCGGCTCTCAGATCACTGCCAATTCGATCGGTGACAGCTTTGTCGCGGGAGCCACCTATACAGGACTCCTGCCATCCAGAGACCGCGATGTGCTTGGCACCGGGCTGTCCTGGGTCGAGCTGTTCCAGGGAGGTACTAACGAAGAAACCGTCGTTGAAGTCTTTTATAAGGCACAGATCACGCCACGCATAAGAGTCCAGCCTGACCTGCAATATGTTGGTACACCTTCGGGGATTTACCGTGACGCGCTGGTGGCTGGTTTTCGATTCCAGGTGGATTTCTAGTGCTATGTCACGCATTCACTGATGGTTTGAGTGCCACTGGCTTTGCCAGTGCTCCCCATTTGCAGAAAGCACTGGCAAAGCCAGTGGCACACATCAAAACACGAATGACAGAGCACTAAATTAACGGCGCATGCTTTGACAATTCCTCGGTCCCTAACGTTGAGCCAGTTGAAAAGAAGGAGGGAGCGTAGCGGCAAAACCGATCGAGATCAGAATCACCGCAATCGCAGTCATTGCCTTTCGGGCCAGACTGCGGCCGTACATCGTGGCAAGCGCTGCCACCATTGTCGAAAGGATCGGGGCGAACCAGGCAGCGTGCTCTTTCCACTCCATTCCGAACGTGTGCCATCCCGCCGTTTCTGCAGTCCGAAGCAGCATCGCCTGCGAAAAATTTTGGAGATTGGCTCTTTCCGGTGGGACCGCTCGATACCACGGATAGACCACAAACAATCCGGTGAGGCACGTTCGCCAGCAGATAGATCGAGCCAAGGCCGATACCGTGAATCAACCCCCGGATTTCCCGTTCAGTCAGCTGCATTTCGCCTTATGTCCACGCGAGAATGACCTGCAGGTTCGCCGCACACGATTCGTCGATGAACCTATACTCCACGCGGCCAGAAAGGAGTCTGGCGAGCGGAGCGGCGTGAGCCCTCTGGTATCTCGTTTTTGTACCGGCAAGCTGACGCATGCCGCTCGCCAATTCTCTCACTATTGACCGCATGGACTATAAAATTCCGCCGATCACAGTTTAACGCTGGCCCGCAGACCCGTTTATCTTCGCGCGGCGACGGATGGCACGTTCGTAGTCCCGCTTATAGGCGGCAATACCGGCTGAAGCCGGGACTACAAACGGCGGATCAATGTCCGCGCTGAGCATCCTGGCGGGCTTCGTCCGCAACGGAAACAAGTAGGCAGATTTCGCTGAAATTTGCTGTGCCGACTTCGGCGAAGTCGTCCTACATTTCGTCGGCCTCAAAATGTTGCGTTGCCAAAAATCTTGTCAGGAATATTCAACTCTCAACGTTTGCAGAGTAGTGACAACCTGGCACAAGTGGGCGCGATATTCGGCTGACAATCACGGACGTAGAGCCTCGATCTGCATTTTCTGCCGGAGGCGATTTCAGAAGACAACCTGCCACTGAGCCCGCACGAGGACTCCGTCGTCGCCGACCAGAACGTCGCTGCCGGGGCTGTTGGCAGGGCTTCCGTCAATCAGCGTCGCGTCGATGGTCAATTTGAAATTCTGAGACTTGCGCGGACAGTACGAGAATCCCGTTGCATAGCTCGACGTCGTTTTTTGCTTCCCTGTGACGTACGCAAACTGTGAATTCAGTTCCAGCTGCTGCGGCAGAACGAAAAATCCACCTTCCACATAGAATCCCTGTTGCAGCCCAACTTCCGGTACGGGAAGGTTGGCCTTGAGATCGGTCACCGAACGCCAGAAGTATTCGCCATTGGCACTCCAGCCTCGATACTTGAATGCCGCGTCAATTGCCATCATCGTGACATTAAAGCTCTCCACCGTTGCGCCTGGTGCGAGGGCTCCGGGGTCGGTTACGCGCGTCCCATCGGTTAACCGCAAAAAATCGGCTTCCACCGACTGGCGGCCAGGCGTTCCCGCGACCGCCGAGACCCACGACGTTCCGATGCGGACCGCAGGATCTTTGTGCATTTCAAAGTCACTTGGCCGACCTGCACCATACTTACCAACCACGTCCCACCATCCCGAGCCAGCCACTGCAAAGTCATTACCCGTCTCGAACGGGGTTATCGGCGAGCCGCAGGCGTAGGCGAAACCTGACACCGACGCCTGCGGCTTGCCGTTAAACGATTAAGACGACAGTCCCCAAGCCGGATGGGGTCTTCAATAAGATTTAATGCCGCGCATATCGGACTTTATCGGTTGTGCCGATTAGGAAATCTGAGGCAGGAGAGGATGAATTCTGCAGGACAACCGGCTTTCTTCGTAAACGTACCACGAATGCCCCACGCGGGGTTCGCCCGTAACTTTATGTGCCTCGCACTACGTCGCGGGAACTCTTGCCCCCCCGGAGCATGGATCGAAGTGAGGTGGGAGTGCCGCATCGGCGCCGCATGCCATTGCGATTCATTCGTTTGTCACCTATTCGTTTGTAAAACTTCACATTGCGTTGGAATCCACCGATCTGTTTTATACTTCGCGCGGCCAGGACTGAGGGACGAGTTGTTGAGTGAGCCGCAAGGCGCTAGCCGCGGGTTGTGCATTCGGTCAGTACCGGCGGCTAGCGCCTTGCCGCTCACAAAACGTCAATTCTGACCGCGCGAAGTATAACAACCGAATGGGGACAACCGAATATGGTCAGGACTTGCAACGAATGTTTCGCCCGACGCAGGCGCTGCCCGTAACACATCTTCGAAACCGGCACTGCAAGCGAATCTCTGCCAGTCGAAGGAGCCAGGCGACGTGTGACGGGCACCTTGCAGCGTGGTCATGTGAATCGTCTTGACGAGGTTCAGTCATCGATCTGATTCATGTCGAATGATTCGAGCCACGGATCAAGTCCGATTTCGTCGCAGGATTCGCGGACGTGCTTCTCTCTGTTCAACATCTGGCGTCGCTGCTCTTCGTGACGTCGCTCAAGGCGATGCCTGGTCTTTTCAAATATCGCGAGATGTTTCGGCGACAGCTCACCAGCGGCGTCTGTGGAAAGTCCGCGACGCTGAATGGCCAGTTGTGATGCAGGCAATGCCTGCAGGAGTTCGTCTTCGAAGGAAACGAATAACTGATAGCTGCCTGGATCACCACGCCGAGCGGTACGACCGATGAGCTGCCGGTCGATTCTGGCCGAACTGTGCATTTCGGTGGCGATGACGTGCAATCCACCAAGCTTTCGAACTTCCTCCGAGATCTGAATATCCGTGCCACGTCCTGCCATATTCGTCGCCACCACGACGCTTGCGGCTTCTCCGGCACGGGCAATAATATCTGCCTCGCGCTGATCGTGCCGGGCATGGAGCAGTTCATGTGTGATCCCTTTTTCGCGCAGTCGGTCTGCGAGCATTTCCGAGGCACGGACCGACGGCGTGCCGACGAGTACGGCGCGCCGTTGCTGTTGTAGCTTCGTAATATCTTCAATGATCGCGTTCAGCTTGTCGTTCATTGTCGAGAAAATACGAGGAAGCAGACCCCGTCGCTGACATGGGAGGTGGACTGGTACCCGCTGCACATGAACTCCGTAAACACGGTGCAGTTCACGCCGCACCGGCACAGCGGTTCCAGTCATCCCGGCAAGGTGTTTGTATTGTTTCAGGTAGCTCTGTACCGAGATTCGAGCGGTCTCGCGAGTCATGTGACTGAGACGGAGTTGTTCTCTCACTTCAATCGCATGATGCAGTCGGTCCTGCCATTTGCGACCCTCAAGAATTCTGCCGGTGGACTCATCGACGATCTGAACCTTTCCGTCAATCACGACGTAATCGCGCTCAGCTGAAAAACCCAGCCGTGCCGTCAATGCACGTTCAACCTGCCGACAGATCATCTCCGAGTCATGCGACGCGACCAACTGTGGCTTTGATTCAAGCAGGACTCGCTGGTACCCCTTTTGAGTCAGCACGGCGGTACGCCGTTCCGGTTGATAGCGGAAGTCGTCCTGTTCCTGCAGGCGTTGGGAAAATTTGTCACTCCACTGGAACAGTGAGGCCGTTCCTGGCGAACATTCCTGATTCACGGCAATCAGCAGTGGCGTCCGCGCCTGATCGACCATGATACTGTCAGCTTCATCCACAAGGGCAAAGTAGTGCCCGCGCTGCACGGGATCCTGCCGGACACTTGAGCCACTCGGGTTACGAGCATGGAGCTGAATTCGATCGCGCAGGAAATCGAACCCCATTTCTTTCTCAGTGCCGTAGGTCACATCGCAGGCATAAGCCTGTCGGCGCTGATCGGACTGCATCGAGTTCGAAAGAAACCCGACCCTCAGACCCAGCAGACCAAAAACCGGTGCGGCGAATTCCGCATCTCGCGCTGCCAGATAATCATTGGTGGTGAGAACATGACACCCTGCGCCGCACAAAGCCCGCAGAAACACGGGCGGTAGCGCGCTGAGCGTCTTGCCTTCGCCCGTCTCCATCTCGGCCACGCCGCCATCCGCCATCACCAGCCCGGCGAACAATTGCACCGGAAAGTGTTTCATGCCATGGGCGCGGTGTGCGGCTTCGCGGACAAGCGCAAATGCCATCGGCGTGAGCTGCGTCAAAGCTTCGCCGCTGCGTGCCCTCCAGCGAAGCTCGTTGCTTACCTGCAGCAGGCGGGTGTCATCCCATTCAGAGATGCAGTTCGAATTCCGGATGATGACATCCGTCAACGTTCTCAGCGTGTGCCGGCGCGTCCCAGGCAGTTCTGCGATGTTGTGCCAAAGTTGAGAGAAAATGCTCATGGAATCTCCTTGACTCGGCGGATGCTCCGACGATCAATACGCGACATCGAGGGTTCGCCGAACATATGCATTGATCCAGCCAACGATTGACGGTCGACTGATCTCGAAGCGGCCCGTACCACGCATGCCGGTGAAGAGCGAAGAATCCCGTTCTCTGATCACGACGGTTGCCTGATAGATCGCTGAAGCGAGGCGTTCACTGCCACTGGCCGGGTCCGTAGTGGTCGCCATCGGCCCGCCATGTTTGAACGACAGTGACGCCGGAACCAGATTCTCTTCTCGCGGCGCCACGCTCAGGACGCGACCGTGCAGTATGTCACTCGGACGGTCTGACAGTTTGATCTCGACATCGACACCGGTCTGCATTTTTTCCTGCCCCACATGGTCAATGAACAGCATTGCCTGCCATTCATTATGCTTTGGTGCGATACTGCAGACATGCGTCCGAGCCACCAGCCACGTCCCTTGATTTTTTGCGTCCAGGGGATTTTGGTTCCGCACATCATTTTCCCCGGACGTTGACACCACGGGTTCAATCAACACTCCATCGCACGAAGCCACGATGGTCAGTTTTTCGAGTTTCTGCGAGAGCAGGTGCAGTTCTTCTTCGACGGTCCCGACAGATTCCAGGGCCAGTTCCAGTCGTGCGGAATCATTAATGGCCCGAGCCAGAACAGCGTCAACCTGACGTTTGCGTAACGTGTGTTCAAGTTGTGCAAGCTCCATGTCCAACGCATCGCTTCTTAACCTAAGCAACGTCTGACCGGCAATCACAGAATCTCCTGGTTTTGCCAGAATCTCTTCCACGACACCATCCACCTGAGAGTAGATACTTCGCATCCCGGCAGGTTCAACGACGAGAGGTGCATGGCCACGCACGGGGATCGGCAACATCAGCGACGCGCTGACAACACCCATCACCAACATCAAAGTCAGAGCCAACCGGGCAGGTTTCATGGGATTACTCCGATCGAAAGAGAAGGAACTGTTGATTCCGCCGGCAAAACGATACAGGCTGACCGCGATGGAGAGAGCCATTGCGGCCAGGGCAATACTCTGCAACCCGAATGGCTTGAGAAGGTGGTACAGAATTCCGGTGAGAACGAGCACCATCACCCAACGATTCACCATCGAGCAGATTGCATAGGTGACGAACAGGAGGCGATTGTGTGTCGGAGAATTGAGATTGTCCGGCCGATCGACACCTGACAGTACTTTGAGCACCAGTCGCTGCATTTCCCGATCAGCTCTTGATCGCAGATTCGGTATCTCCAGCCAGTCCGCCAGCATGTAGTACCCATCGTACCGCAGCAGAGGATTTGCGTTGCAGATGACGGTCGTGACGGCTGTCACCATAAAAGTATTCAGGAGCAGCACATTCAGAAGGCCGGGTTGGGTCCACGACCAGAGGAACAACGCGAGTGCCGAAAGCAGTACTTCGATGTAGATACCAGCCGCGGCGATCAGAATGCGATGTCGCTTTTCAGGCAGCATCCATGAGTCTGAAACATCGCAGTAAAGACATGGACTGAAGACCATGAAAGCCACACCGATTTCGTGGCATTCGCCGCCAAAGTGGTGACAGGCCAGACCGTGAGCGAATTCATGGACGACCTTTGCAGCACCCAGCGTGATCCACAGCCATAGAACATTAGGCCAGGTCAGGAAACTGGAAAATGCCGGCATCTGACTGTGGATCGAGTCGAACCGGACGGCGAGTTGAAGCCAGGACGCAACAATCAACATCAGGGTCAGGCAGACAGCCCACGGCTGAAACATCCAGCGGACCAGCGGGGATAGTTGTTGCAGAATCGGTTGCGGATCCCAGCCGGGAAGCTTGATGAAAAATGGATGGAGGAACGCAGCGACGAACCGTTTGCGATTCCGACTGCGGTTCTCGCCCAGGATCTGCTGCGCACGTCCCGTTCGTGTACTGCGAATCAGTCCTTTGCGACTGAAGTCGGTAATCAGAAGCTGCAGGTCCCGGCCTGAGGTTTGAATTGAGGGGAACTCGATCCGCAGGCGGACCAGTAATTCGTCGAGGCTGGTCGTTCCGTCGAGAAGTTCGAGCACTCGCAGCTCGTCCTGACGGAGCCGAAAATACTGCAGCGCCAACGGGTCCTTGACAACCTGCCAGGTTCCTCCCTGAAACTGCATCTCCTGAAACTTAAGATCACGACGCGCGCACAACGGCAGCGGTGGATTGTGCGAACCTGCATTTTTGGGAAGTGATGCCGACGTCACTGTTTGTGGCTCCGGTTCGAAAACTTCGTGTAGCCGAAGTCGTGAGACTTCGGGCGGAGTGAACGGCCAACATCCGAATTCTTATGAATCCGGCTACAAGTCATTTCATTCTGTGCGAGGTTCAATGTGATGTCCCGGCGCTCCTGCCAGCGTATAGAAAATGGACTACTGCCCGTCGATGTTGTCCAGCGTCATCTGGCCCGTCACATAGTGCCAGCGATTGATACTCAGATTATACTGCACCAGGGCCGTGTTCTGATCTCGCAGGGCGATGACGTACGCTTCCTGAGATGGCATAAGTCTGTCAATGTCCAGCTGTCCCATTTCATACATGCGGCGATGTGTCTGAAACCGCGATTTCGCAGCATCAAGTCTTGAATTCTGTCGATCAAGCACCTGCCAGGCTGACCTGACCTGATCGAAGGTTTCACGCACTTCATATCGGACTTCATCGCTGCGAGCGGATTCCGCCAGCTTCGCGCGAGTATGTGTCAACTCGGATCGTCGCAGATTCCCCCTCGCCGCACGCTGCCCCAGAGTTTGTTGAAAATTCAGTCCGAGATTCCAGTTCGCATAGCCCGCAGTGGACAGATCACCTATGGAGCCACCGAAATTATTGTTCAGCCCGGTCAATCCATATCCCGCCAGGAGATTCAGATTGGGCAGGAGACTGTCTCTTTGTCTCTCGACATCCAGTGCCGTCATCTGAACCTGACTCCTTTGTGCCTTCACTTCCGGACGTGCGGCCAGGGCCTGTTCAATTCCCTGCTCCAGATCCGGGATGAATTCTTCGGTCAAGGGGACTGCGATTATCTCCAGCTTGACGGTGCTCGCCGGGTCCATTCCCAGCTTCTGTCGAAGGAGCTGTTCCGCCGAAGTCTGATCACGCATCGCTGCCGCGAATTGTGCGCGCGTCGCTTCAAGGTTGTCACGAGCCTGCGACTCATCTGCCACCGAATTCAGCCCCAACTCCTGCTGTTGACGTTCGTTCTCCCAGGCCTGCTGCGCGTATTCCTGAATCTTTGTGAGGTTTACGACATTTGACCGGGTCAGATAGAGTCGCCACCATGCCTCCTGGACTTCGTGCAGGATCTGATTGACTTCCGCTTTAAATTCCAGATTTGACTGATCGTAACGAATCTTCGCAATTCGAATGCCCGTCTGATTGATGCGACTTCGAGCCCCTTGAAAAAGAGGTTGTTCGACAGTCAGTCGAAGTCCTGATTGCCAGGCTGGATTGACGAGCAGGAACTGCCCGGCGGGGTTGTTGAAGTTGTATCCTGAATGGTAACCGACAGCAGCTCGAGTCCCGTTCGTCCAGCGCTGCTGAAGCTGCAGTTGATCTGTGGAGGTGCCGGGTGCGCCGAATGTCGTCGCTTGCAGAACGTTGAGATTTGTTCCGAGAGCCTGAACGATCGAGGCCGCCTGTTGGTTGCTCTGACCAAATTGAGCGCCGCTTAACAGTGCCGGGTCGAATCTTGCGAGTTCGATGTCCACCCCTGTCAGAACTTCCTGCGGCACAGACGTCAGAACCTGAATCCCTTTGCTGTTTCGCAGCGCGTGCTCCAATGCCGATTCAAGAGTCAGTTGGATGGACTCCCCCTCAGCCTCCGCCGGAGCACTGGATTCCTGCAATTCGGTTGTCTGCTTCGCTTTTTCAGATGCGATCGGTGCGGCCGTTTCGGGAATCGCTGCTGCTGCGTCTGGAATCACGATTTTGTTGGCAACGTCGGATCTTTCGCCCGGCAGGGACATGTTTGTCAGATGGCATCCAGGCATTGCGAATGACAGAAGCATTAACCCGAGGCTCAGTGTCACCCTTCCCGATCGGCTGTCACCCCGTTCGATATTGTTGTCTCGAGGTTGGCGTCCTTTGATCATTGACAGTTGAAACGATGAGTTTGGGATACAGAATTCAGCAGTTCCGAACGCCAAGTTTCCTGCGTTTGGCCGTTCCAGGCAAGAGGACGTGCGAGAGGGAACCACGATCTGCGCAATCCGGCACAGGAGAGAAGTCTGATTTCTGCAGTTTCTGCCGGTCCGTGTCTTCAATCCCAAAAACCGGGTACGCCGCTTCCACACAATGCCTGATCATTCTTGCAGGGATTCCGCGACGCACTTAGTGTTCCTTCACCTCTTGTACCACAACGGGCATTTCCCACTCAATCACGCGCTGCGAGTATGCCTTCGAATACGCTGCCTCCAGGACTCCAACGTCATGCGGATGCGCTCAACGATCACCTTGCGATCATTGGTGCGTGCATTCGCATTGGCTTGGCGCGCGCTTTCAGGCGGAGTGGCAATTTCGTCATTTACTCCGGGCAGGTGCTGCTGATGACGTTGGTTGCGTCCGCCGGAGTAATGGCGCAGGAAAACGGAGAACTCGTGCGCGGTCAGTCACGCCTTGATGGATCGGCTGGCCAGGGCTGGACTGTGCGGAGCGAAGGCAGCCCTGGAGTTTCGGGCAGGCACCCTCCAACAACGGCCACCCGTCAATCCTTTGTTGAAAGAGTACGAGATCCGGAATCCATATTTTCCGAACTGATCGATTCTGGTCCTGAAGACAAAAAGATCCAGCGGGCAACATGGAACCCGGATCCTCGGGCGCGCCTGCAGGAGATCGGCGAAATGCCAGCGACACGACCGTCGAGCAGCAGGATGAAACGACTCGCGGAACTTGCCGACTCTGATCCCAGTCCGCTGGTCAGAGAGACCGCTCGTCTGCGATTGATTGAATGGAAATACTCACGTGCTGCCACTGATCCATTGAAATCCACTCCACCGGGCAGAGTTCGACCGGTTGGCTTCGACACAGATCTCGAGACGCCCGACAACGATATCCCACCTGCCGACTATGAACAGCCTAATACCAGAAATCTCTTTGCAGAACCTGAGACATCACTGGAGTGGTTGCACGATCAACAAACGCAGCCGGGGGGAAAAGAGCAGGCGGTCCGATTGATCAAATCCGAGTCTCAGGATGAACGACCGGATGTCCTGCGAAGTCCGTTTCCGCCAGCAGTCGAGGCAGACGAATTTACGCCGCGTGGACCAGACAAATCCAGAACTACACAAACACCTTTTGAGGCACCGCTGGGATTCTCCGGCCCCTCGAGCATCCTCCCCAGCGAGTCGCAGGAAAGCGAACACTTTGTACCGATCGAAGACCGGTGGCGGGTCGGATTTCCTGAATGGGATCGATATGGGAAAGGTAACCCTGATGTCGATGATCAACCGTATGAGACTGGTCATTGGTGGGATCCGTACAACCAGAATGTGCTCAAGGGTGATTACCCTGTCGTCGGGCAACATACGTTTCTGAACATCACGGCCACAAACGAGCTGCTGAATGAGTTCCGCGAAGTTCCCACAGCCACCACGCCATTCGAGAGTACCGTCGATCCGAATCAACAGGAGTTCTTCGGGAATCCCGATCAGTATTTTTTGAACAACAATCTCAAACTGCAGTTCAACCTGTCACATGGTGACACCGCGTTTAAGCCATTTGACTGGCAGATTCGGATGACGCCCGTCTTTAACCTGAACTATCTCAGCGTCAAAGAACTGGGTGTCGTCAATCCGGATGTCCGAGCCGGAACGACACGCTTTAGAAATGAAGTTGCTCTGGAGGAATGGTTCGCCGAGGCAAAACTGGCCGACCTAAGTCCGAACTATGACTTCGTGTCGGTCAGGGCAGGTTCGCAGCCTTTCGTGAGCGATTTTCGCGGCTTTATCTTCTCCGACACAAACCGTGCTGTGCGACTCTTCGGAACGAGGCTCGCCAATCGTGACCAATTTAACATCATCTATTTCGACCAGACAGAAAAGGATACCAACAGCGGATTGAACACGTTTCAGGACAGGCGACAGAATACACTGATTGCGAATTACTTCCGCCAGGATTTCATCTTTCCGGGATTCACGACACAGTTCAGTTTTCACTACAACCACGATGGGCCAAGTCTTGAATATGATCGCAACGGCTTTCTGGTTCGTCCGGATCCAGTCGGTACATTTCGACCTCACCGCGTTGATGCGTACTATTTCGGAGTTGCCGGAGACGGACATATCGGTCGTGTCAACGTCAACCATGCGTTTTATCACGTCGAGGGCACGGACAGCATGAATCCGATTCAGGGACAGAAATCGCAGATCAGGGCGAATATGGCGGCCGTCGAACTGTCCATCGATCGCGATTGGGTGCGATTCAAGACGTCGTATTTCTGGGCGTCCGGCGACGGGAACCCAAATGATTGTAAAGCGACAGGATTTGATTCGATTTTTGACAATCCCAACTTTGCCGGGGGACAGTTCAGCTATTGGCAACGACAGGCCATCAGATTATTTGGTGTCAATCTGGTACAGCGGGAAAGCCTGCTTCCGGATCTGAGATCCAGCAAGACTCAGGGACAAAGCAACTTTGTGAATCCCGGCTTACAATTGCTGAATGCCGGGATGGACTTCGAGATCACTCCGAAAGTGAAGGCGATTACGAATGCGAATCTCCTCTGGTTCAATAAGACTCAGACACTTGAGCGGTTTGTGTACCAGGACAACATCCACAACCACATCGGCACCGACCTCAGCCTGGGATTCGAGTATCGTCCGCTCCTCAGCGATAACCTGCTTGTGGTGGGAGGCGTCTCCACCTTGATTCCCGGTCAGGGGTTCGACGACCTGTTTGGTGTGACAAATCCATTTTCTGCCGCCAACGCTCAGCCAGGCAAAGCCGACACCCTCCGCGCAATGTTCCTCAACGTTGTCCTGACGTATTAGCTACGCTTACTTTTCAAAACATGTTGCAGATGAGTCAAGTTTTGAGTGCGATGGTGGAACGATCGAATGTAGGATGGACATTCATGTCCGTCGCATGGCCATGAAGCACGGTCGAAGCGATGGTTGTTGGACCTTGACAGCCGTTCGATAATGCGACCGTGTGTGGTCAATATCTCGGACATGAATGTCCAAGCTACAGGAATCGCAGCTTTAAACCGACCGTGGCGTTTGGAGTCGCCGCTCTGTGAACGCAGCATCCGCCTGCTAGCCTGTGTTGCGTGTACCTGATCGGGAAATCTATACTGAAAGAATCCTGGCAATCCGCATCCGTCCACCCGTGGATTTTGCGTTCAACCTGATGAAAGTCTGCATGCTCAGGGGACAAGAAATGACAGCCATCGATGCTCAAATAGGGGATGCGGGTGACAGGCACCTGGATGCCATCCTCAACAGGCCGGCGGCCTGATGAATCTGGATTCGATTCATTTTCAGCGATAGTGAGTGAGTTCAGGCAAAGTCGTTCACAGGTGCATGATGCGCCGAAAATCAACAGTGATCCTCGAAACACGAACACCAATGCTGACGCTGGAGTGCATCTGACTGACGCCCGTAAACGTGGACCGCAAGATTGCGGTCGTAATTCCGGGGCAAGACTATGGCTTGACAGTCACGAGATCCGTTCCCGGATTCTCGGTTAGCAACAGATTCCGGAAATGATATTGCTGAGGCTTATCGTTGCTGTGAAGCTGAAGTCCGATGGGGCAGGATTGCAGCATCTCTGGCTTGTCAGTGAAGTCAAACACTTCCTTGCCGTTGGCTGCCATACGAATGCGATTATCGTTGACAAGGATTTCGATCTGATTCCATTCAGCCTTTTTCTCCAGCTCGCCACCCGGGCCGCCCGGAGCGACTCGATTTCTTCGATGCGCGTCCCAGATGCCCCAGTCGTGACAGAACATTAACAGCGGGCCTTTGAAGCCGAATTTGTTGTCACCAGCGTCGGTGAATTGTTCGCCGAGAGCCGCAACAGCCGAGTGCATCGTTGAGTGACGTTCGCTCATCGTCTGCTTCACTTCCAGCAGCAGGCGAAAATTTCGAACCTTCTTGTCCGTGAACAGGTACGTGCTGCTCGCAACTTTGTCGTCGTTTGCACCACGAATCATGCCGTGATCCACGGACCAGCGCGACGGATCACCCTGCCAGCCGGACAGGTCTTTTCCATTGAATAAATGCTGAACCGTTTCTGTTTTCGGGATCGCGGCTTCGGCAACGGTTGGTTCATTGAAGTCCGTCACGGGCTGTTCAAGATTGAGTTCTTTGATCCAGGTGTTGCGGTAACGCACATCGTGACCTTCGCACTGCAGCTTCAGGCCACCCGGAGTGTCCGTGATGCCTTTGCCACCATCTTTGTCCCCGTCGATCCCGGAGTTTGCTCCGCCCCAGACCTGATTGACTTCGAATTCGGTGTGAACTTTCTGACCGTTGAAGTACATCGTCACGCGGGCCTTTTCAACACGCTTGCCGTCTTTGAATCGAGCGGCTCGGAAAGTGACATCATAGCTGTTCCAGCGTCCCAACCCGTTATAGGCCAAGTAGGGCGATTCGCTTTCATTGATGATTGCAGCGAGTCCATGCGTAGTTTTGTCGCCGTCCAGAACCTGAATCTCATGGCGATTCTGCAGATAGACACCGCTGTTGCCGCCAGGCTTGGCGATGAGGAACTCAATGTGCAGACGGAAGTCACGGAATTGTTTCTTTGTGACGATATCGGCCGCACCGAAACGACCGCCCGCTGCTGCGGGATCGTCTGTCATGACCGCCGTACCGCCATCAACCGGATCATCGACGATCTTCCATTTGATCGGCATCGCAGATTTAAAGCCTGGTCCTTCCCAGTAAATCCATTTCTCGTCCAGCATCTCTCGCGAACCGTCGATGAACATTTCTGCTCCGTCAATCGGTTTCGCCCCGACACCGACGTCTGCACGTGCGGTGACAGCGGCATCGGCAATGAAAAACAGTGCAGCAGTGAACAGGATCACTCGTCGAAAGCGGATCATGGGGCTCTCCAGGAAGGAAAAGGCGGGGAGTTCGGATTGTTGCCAGGAATGACTGAAACTGCAAACGAGCGTTATTCGTAACGGTTCAGCACATTTCGAGAATGGCAGTCTAAACCACAGATGGACACGGATGAACGCAGATTGACTGTTGATTTCTATCTGTGTAAATTCGTGTTTATCTGTGGTTGCTTGGGCACGTTTCGTTCTGAGGCGTGAGCGGCTACGGTTATTCCTGTACGCCGATTTCAAACGAACAGTCTGGCATACGGTCTTTCAAACGACCAACCGCCTCGTCTGACCAATTTCGTGTAAAGGCGCTCATTTTCAGGGATGTGATTCCGGCGTGGTTGAGTTGATCAAATCCGGTATCGCTGAGTGCACAGTCTGCGAACGTGATTGTCTTCAGGCGTTTGAGCTGATTGACGATCGGAACTAAAGCATCGCAGTGACTTCCGCTGTAGATTACGACCTCTTCCAGGTTGGGCAAATTCTGCAGTTCAGAAAAATCATCCGCAGAGAATTCGCCGTCCAAAATCACGAGTTCTCTGACGCGATTCGCGACGGCTTCATTCGCAGCGACTTTATTTATTAACATCGCGTCAAACGCTACAGAGAGTGAATCTGTATTTTCTGATGCGAATCGCTTATAACTGGCCTCGACGCTCCTCGCTTTTGAAACGACAGCAAATCGTTCAGCGAGGTACGGTATCGTGCACAGGAAAAGAAGGAATCCCAGGGCCATCAGAATGCACCATTTTGGTTTCATGTCATGTGGCCTTACCGGGAGATTTCCTGATGTGCGGGCTATCCAAAATACGCGACCGCATTCCGAAACACTTTGATCCCGTCGCCTTCGCCACGGAGGCCTCGGCGAGTCCACTGAGGATGTTGTGTGGCGAAGAGATAGCGTTCCGGGTGCGGCATGAGGCCGAGGACTCGGCCTGTGGTGTCGCAGAGGCCGGCGATGTTGGCGATCGAGCCGTTTGGATTCTCGGGTTCCGGCAGCAGCGCAATTCGAGTCGGATCGCCGGTGGTCTTCATCATTTCAACGGCAGCTGGTGACCAATAGCATGCAGCAAGCTGAGCGTTCTCACGAAGTTCGTCCAGCAACTCCGGATGCTTCAGTGCGATGCGGCCTTCGGCGTGAGCCATCGGGACGTCGAATTCGTCAATGCCCTTGAGGAAAACGCTGTTGCAGGACGTCACTTTCAGTCGCACCCAGCGGTCGGTATAGCGACCGTTGCTGTTCCATGTCAGCGTGACCTGATCTTCCCACGCTTTTTCAGCTGGGTTCTCGATGCCGCGTCGCATGAGCAGACCAGCTTTCAGAATGGTCTGAAATCCGTTGCAGATGCCAAGCAGCAGTTTGTCGGCCTGCAGGAATTCTCGCATGGCTTCGTTGAGCTGACCTCGAAGCTGGCGAGAAAAAATCACGCCGGCACCAAGGTCGTCGCCGTAGCTGAATCCGCCAGGGACGCACAAAATCTGATACTGACTGAGCTGGGCGGGATCCTCAAGCAGTCGGAAAAGGTGTAAGCGATCTGCAGACGCACCCGCCAGCTCAAACGCATGAGCCGTTTCAACGTCGCAATTCGTTCCAGGGGCTCGTAAGACACAGACTCGAGGAGCAGCCATTTGATTCAGTTCGAATTCAATAAAGGGGCGTTATTCAGCGTTTTTGTATTGGTGAGCGGCTGATAAGAACTCGTCGTCGCTGAATTCTTGCAAATTCAGCGACAGAACGAGAAACGTTTTTCCTTCGCTCGCCCTGGAGGACAGGCCACCAGATCCATGGAATGCCAATCCCAAACGGGTTCTACCACCGATCGCTCTCGATTTCATCCGGTTCAGCGATCGCAGCTCTGAATTCTCGACTGCGCGGCTGACATGCCTCAAAGGGGTGTAGCCACATGATTTCGCAGTAGATCAATTCCGTCGGAAAGGACTGTGTTTGGTAGGTCCTTTCTGCCGGAAAGGACTGTGTTTGGTAGGTCCTTTCTGCCGGAAAGGACTTTCGCCGTAAGGCGAACCCGGGCGCCATGCAAGTGCCAAACCCGGCTGACATTGGCAGACCACGTGCAACCAGGGTCGCGACAAGTCGCGAAGTCCTGCCCGGCAGGCAGGACCTACATGTCGGAAAGGACTGTGTTTGGTAGGTCCTTTCTGCCGGACTCGTGATTACCCACATCTTTTCGGGAAGTCCTTCAAAACCACTGACCTTTCCATCGTTGATGTGATCCGAGTGTGAGAACAACAGGGGAATACGGCTGCGTGCATCGGCCCCATCCCGGCTTCACGCCGGGTGAGCCAGGGTCTGGAAACTACCGAGGAGGCCAGCAAGGTGCATCGGCCCCATCCGGCTTCACGCCGGTGGACCGCAGGTTTGGGGACCAAAACGTTAAACCTTGGCTCCATCGGCGTGAAGCCGATGGGGGCCGGGCCATGAATTGGGTTCGCTTGTAGTTTCCAGACCGGGGCTCTACCGACGCAGGGTCCAATGGCGTGGACTTAAGCGATTTTGGGTTTGAAACGCCCCGGCGGAGCTTGCCTCCGTCGAGCAATGATCATCACCAGAAAATGTCGGAAATCCAAGCATGGCCACCATGCGGCTTGCCCGCGTGGAGCCGTGATTCCATTGATCAGCGCTCCACGGAGACAAGCTCCGCAGTGGCGAAAATCGCGTCTCGCTTTCTTGTCTGGTTCTGATCATGGCTCGATGGGGACGAGCCCCATCGTGGCGAAGTTTTCCTTAAGTCCACGCCATTGGACGCAGGGTCGGCAGGGGCCAAATCACGCCGGGATCCGGCTGCAATGAATCGTTCCCACGACTCCATCATTCTGCGTTGGGGCTGAATGAAACTCTCCAATGCACACAACGAAAATGTGGGTAACGATGAATCTGCCGGAAAGGATTTTCGCCGTACGGCGAACCGCCATAGGTCGCACATCCGCTCCACGTTGCCGCGTGGCCGTCCTTTCGACCCCGACACGTCGCTGGTCGCGGCGTGGCCGCTAAGTCCTGCCCGGCAGGCAGGACCAATCAACAGCGGCGACTGCACCCTGCTTCGACGTGGAATTGCATGGTGCCTTTTCCGTGTCAACTTTCCCGCCTACATTACACGATATGCCTCTCGATTTTAATGACACCATTGTCGCCCTCGCCTCACCGCCCGGCCCGGCGCTGCGCGGGATTGTGCGGGTGAGCGGCGTAAAAACGTCAGAGGTGGTCGCGACGCTTTTCACGCCGGATGACGATTCTGCGAACTGGCGAATATCGAAGGTGCCTCGACGGTTTACGGGGCAACTGAATTTGCCGTCGATCATTGTCCCCGTGCCCACAGCTCTGATGTACTGGCCGACGCAGCGTAGTTACACGGGCCAACCAATGGCAGAGTTTCATCTCAGCGGATCGGTACCGCTGGTCGAAGCCACACTTGAACATCTCTGCGAAAATGGTGCCCGGCTCGCCCGCCGCGGAGAATTCACGCTGCGTGCTTTTCTATCCGGACGCATCGACCTGCTGCAGGCGGAAGCAGTCCTCGGTGTCATTGAAGCGACGGATCACGAAGAACTGCAGAAGGCTCTTTCGCAGCTGGGTGGGAGAATCACGTCGCGGTTGGGGAAATTGCGAATCGATCTGATCGCGTTGCTCGGTGATCTGGAGGCTGGCCTGGACTTTGTTGAAGAGGACATTGAATTCGTCACAAAGAATGAGATCGCTCAGCGCCTTGATGCGGCTCTGGTGTTGCTCAACGAACTGGCTGATGTTTCGGCCAGTCGGCTACCGGCTGGCTATCGGCGTCGCGTCGTGCTGGCGGGACTTCCCAATGCAGGCAAGAGCACGCTGTTCAATCTGTTGATTGGCCAACAAAAAGC
Source organism: Candidatus Kuenenia sp. (assembly GCA_043722015.1). Classification (GTDB taxonomy): domain Bacteria; phylum Planctomycetota; class Planctomycetia; order Planctomycetales; family Planctomycetaceae; genus SXXK01. The sequence goes on from JAYSPO010001203.1 coordinate 20,535, forward strand.
CATCGTATCACCGATCCCCGGAACAACTCGCGACTATCTGACGGCGACTCTACGACTGGATTCGCTGGAAGTTGAACTCATTGACACGGCGGGCTGGGAAGATGCCGCAGACTTGATCATGGAACGAGCCCAGGAACTTCGCGCGGAACAGGTTTCCGCGTCCGATCTGGTCGTGTGGTGTTCGGCAGTGGATCTCTCGGATGAGGAAAGGGTAGAAGACACGCGGCTGCGGCAGTTGGCCGCCTCGCGATGTCCAACGGTGCTGAGCGTCACCTCGCGCTGCGACCTGCAGTCGGATTCTGATGCGGCAGCAGCGGGATCGGGCCTCCGCATCAGCGCTGCACACGGGGACGGAATTCCAGCATTGCGAACAGAGCTGCGGCAGCAACTCGCAGGTTCGCAGTCCGCACGCAGCGAATTGTTGGGAACAACAGCGGTTCGCTGCCGGGACAGTCTGCAGCGCACCATTCAGTCACTCGAACAAGCCCGGACGGCGACGATCGAACTTTGCGGTGACGAATTGATTGCCATCGAGATTCGTCAGGCACTGCAGGAACTCAGTACGATTCTTGGCGAAGTTTATACTGACGACATCCTTGATCACATCTTCAGTAATTTCTGCATCGGCAAGTGATCGTCGGGGATCGCGAATGATGTTCATTTGACGTAGACAAGGAAGTAGGTCAGGCTTTCTAGCCTG
>JAYSPO010001204.1:0-1137 GCA_043722015.1 Candidatus Kuenenia sp.
AACGCATTGATCATCTGCTTCTCGACAAGGCAGGAAGCGGCATCGTCGAGGAACGCAATCTTCTGAAAACCCGAAGACGTCAGGATCGCATCGATATCAACGCCCCGCTCCTTGCAGAACGCCAATGCTGCGGCAATAGCAATTTTGAGTTCTTCGACCAGTTCTTCTTTCTTCTGAATCGGGCATTCGCCGTCATTCACGCCATTACCGGAAGAGGAACCGTAGATCGCCAGAGCCTTCTGCAGATTTCGGAACACCCCCACGTAATCGACGATCAATCCGTTGTTCTTGTCCTTGAAGACTCGATTCGCCCGAGCAATCGTCTGCATCAGGGTGTGATTCTTCATCGGCTTGTCGAGATAGATCGTTGAAACAGCCGGAGCATCAAATCCTGTCAGCCACATCGCACACACAAACACCAGTCGAAATGGATCGTCCGCGTCTTTGAATTTGGTCTCCATGTCCTCTTTGACCATGCGAAGACGGTGAGGTCCGATGTCGAGTCCCTTTTCCTTAAATACATCCACTTCGTTCTGCTGCTGCGACACGATCACTGCCATGTCCGTGTTTTCCATGAACTCGATCTGGCCTTGGAGTTCTCGACGTTTCCCGACACTGAATTCTGCGACGTCCTCAGCAGCCAACGAAAATCCATCAGCTACCCCGAGAACTGTGGCATCAGACCGGATCGGAACTGGCATCGCCGCGAACCGACCTTTCAAATCCCCAAGGTACGCCTTCCAGTATTTCTGGACTTTGTCATACATCCTGACCGCAGTCACTTTGTCGATGCAGATGACCATTCCCTTGCCGCTCTGTTTGCGGCCAATGAAGTGAGCGACAATATCCTCCGCCACCTTCTCCATGCGATCATCGCGAGTGATCAGGTGATATTCACGGGCAAACTCTCGCTCCAGCTTCTTCTGCTGATCAGCATCCAGTTCTGCCGCATCGATGAGAGCCTCAAGATCTTCTTTGAAGCTGTCGTTGGCAAGCTGCAGTTCTGGGATTCGGTTTTCATAGAACAGCGGAACCGTTGCACCGTCTTCGATCGACTGCTGAAAGTTGTAGATGCTGACATAATCGCCAAAGACTTCCTTGGTCTTTTCTTCACCCGCCATCAACGGCGTACCGGTG
>JAYSPO010001205.1:0-7591 GCA_043722015.1 Candidatus Kuenenia sp.
AGCAGGCTGAATTGTGGGATTGCGGCGGCGATCGGGCCGAGGGCGTATCCGATGGCGGCTCCCCAGGCGTAGTATTCCATGGCGGCGCTGAGTGCGGCCCCGAACTTGTCTCCATCGTTGTTACTCTCCGGCACTGAATACCAGCCGGAGACCCAGCCGCAGGCGAACCCGAAGACGGCTCCCAGTCCGCTGGCAATCAGGCGAGAATCTTCAGCGGCAACTGCACCGTAAAACACCGCGTCATTACCGCTGGGATCCACGAAGGTCAATGGGCTGTTGCTGACGTAGCGGTAGAGGTTGGTGTCGCCGGCGGCGAAGGCGATCGGGTCCTGAGAAATGAAACGGCCGAGGTGTGGGTCGTAGTAGCGGGCGCGGTAGTAGTAGAAGCCAAGTTCCGCATCGAATTCACGGCCGGTGAAGGTGAAGCGGTGGAGGGACGAGGAGTGAGGATCGAGGAGTGAGACGGCGGCACCGGAGGATGCGTCGGTGAAGGAGACGATGTTGCCGAAGCTGTCGTAGCGGATGCTGTTGATGACGGCTCCGGTGGCGTTCAGGAGGGATCTTACGCTGCCGAGTTGATCGGTGATGTACCACGCTGTGCCGGAAGCGGGTGTCCAGCGGGCGACGATTTCATCGATGGATGGTCCGAACAGATACCGCGCGACCACGTTGCCGGCCGCGTCCAGATCGGCCCAGGCATGCTCGCCGTCGTAAACGGTGTGAGTCGTCACAGTGGCGAGTGGTCCGCCTCCGTCGACATCGACGGTTTTTGTCATACGGCGATCGAAGACGTCGTAGGCAAAATCGACTTTCTGCAGAACAGTGCCGACGACGGAAAAATTCGTCGCGGCGACCATGCGATTGCGGAAGTCGAACGTGTATTGCGTGTACTTTCCGGTCGCCGTTTCTGTGCGTCGGGTCAGATTGCCTTCGGCGTCGTACTGGTAAGCGTATATGCTGTCGGCGAGCACCTGATTGTTGGGACCGATCGTGAGTCCGGCGGCCTGGCGGTTGCCGTTGGCGTCGTAGGTGTAGGCTTCGTCCGTCTGAGTCGCATAGTCGGCCGAGGTCAATTGCCCGGCGGCGTCGTGCAGATAATTGGTGATCTGCCCGTCTTCGGTTCGAGCGGTCATTTCGCTGGCGAGATTCCAGTCGAAATGGAAATCGGAGAACACAGCATCGACGGCGTTCAGATGTGTGAGGTCTGTCAGATCACCGGCCGCATCGAATTCGTAGCTGGTACTGGCGATTTTGTGCGTGCCGGTGACGTCGCTGAATCGTTCGATCAGCGAGCGATCGCCGCGAGCGTCATAAGAGTAATCGATTCGTGCGGGTGCAAGACCTCCGCCCGACCACGTGCGAGTCTTGAGCTGATTGAGGGCATCGAAAGACGACGTCACAGTGACACTCGACTGATCGGTGCGTGTGATCACGTTTCCGACAGCGTCGTAGCCGTAGTTCAGGGTGGTTGCCGGAATTACCGACGTTGTGCCGCCGGAGATCTGCGTCATGCGATCCAGAGCGTCCCATGTCATCGTGTAGGAACTGCCCGCGTCCGCGGCTGACGCGAGATTGCTGGCTGCATCGTACGTGAACGTGAAGGCTTGCACGACGCTCGAAGCCTGCAGCCAGAACTCGCTGATGTTGCGGTTGAGTGCATCATATTCGAACTGACGGGTTTTGCCGTTCCTGTCGGTGGTCCTGGAAAGATTGCCGACGGGGTCATATTGGTAAGTCCGCGAATGTCCCAACGGATCGGTTTCGCTGGTCTTCTGCCCGACGGAGTCCCAGGCAAATGTCGTGGTCTGCGAAAGTGGATCGGTGATGGATGTCCGATTGCTGGCTGCGTCGTAACCGAAACGGATGACACCACCGCGCGGGTCGGTGACGTTGGTCAGACGATCCAGAGCGTCGTAAGTGAAGGCTGTCTGGCGGCCAAGCGGATCAACCAGCGCCGTGTGGTTTCCATTTGCGTCATATCCCCATGTGGAGACCCCACTGCGGGCGTCGGTTCTGGTCCTGAGGCGGTTGAGTGCATCATACGTCAGCGATGTCACGGCCCCGATCTGGTCAGTGTACGTTGTCAGATTGGATTCGCCGTCGTATGCGAAGGATTCGGTATATCCGAGTGCGTCGATCCGACTGCTGAGGCGATTGACTGCATCCCACGTCCATGTGGTCGAGTTGCCTCGGGCGTCGGTCGCCTGCGTTCTGTTGCCGGCTCTGTCGTAACCAAACGATGCCTGTCCTCCGATGGCATCGGTCACGGTTGTCAGGCGGTCCAGTGCGTCGTAATCGAAGGACGTCGAATAGCCACGTTCGTTCGTCCAGTTTGTCAGATTTCCGACTTGATCGTAGCTCCACCTCTGAATTCCGCCGACGGCATTGGTTTGTGCAATCAGACGGTCGTGGCCATCGTATTCGAACAATGTGGAGTTGTTCCGGGCATCAATGACGGATGTGAGGTTACTATTGGGGTCCCAGCCAAACTGCGTCGAAAATCCCAGGGCGTTCGTGCTGCTCGTGTTTCGACTCAGTAGGTCATAAGTCAGCGATGTGGTGTCACCGCGTTGGTCTGTGGCGGTGAGAATATTGCCAAAATCGTCATACGTCCATGACTGTGTGCCACCAAGCGGGTCGGTTTGAGACGTGCGTCGTCGAAGCAGGTCATAGTCGAATGTCGATGTGTTGCCTCGTGTGTCCGTCAACGAAGAAAGATTTCCGGCTGGATCCCATGCATAAACAGTCGAACCAGCCAGAGCATCGACCACGCTCGTGAGACGATTGAGGGCGTCGTATGTGAATTGCGTCGCGTAACTGCGTGCGTCGGTAAGACGTGTCAGGTTGCCCGCTTCGTCGTAATTCCGACTGGTTGTGAAACCGAGGGCGTCCGTCTGGGAGACAAGTCGCGACATGGAATCCCAGACGAGGCTTGTCCTGCGACCGAGAGCATCGGTATACGACGTGATGTTGTCGGCGTTGTCATAGGTCAACACCTCGACTTCGCCCAGTGCGTCTGTGCGAGCGACCAATCGATCCCGGTCGTCGTAAGCCAACAGTGTGACGTGTCCGTTTTCATCGGTGTCCTGTACAAGATTGCCGACCGCATCGTACGCGAATGTTCTGGCGACGGAACCTGCCTGCAACAGCCTTGCGAAGGCCATTCCGGAGGAATGATGATGGTCTTCACTGATCTTGCGATTCAGGCCATCGTACGCAAACATCATTTCTTCGCCACGTGGATTTGTGGTGGATTCAATGTTGCCTGATGCGTCATATGTCCATGTCTTGATGCCGCCCATGGGATCGGTGACAGATTCGTTGCGACCGTCCGGTGTGTACGTGTAGCTGTAGACGCCGCCAATCGCGTTGATGACGGACAAAAGCTGATTATTGGCATTGAAGGAATACTGGGTGATTCCACCGAGCGGATCGATTTCCCTTGTCTTGCGATCTGCACTGTCGTATTCAAAATGCCAGGTGGCACCAGCCATATCTGTGGCCGACACCAGGTTCGCACCGTGGTAGGTGTATGATGTCGTGCCAGCCAGAGGATCAATTGTGGCGACAATCTGACCAATGCTGTTGTACTGGAACTGAACCGTGTCTCCTCGTTCGTTCGTGAGAGACGTCGCCTCGCCGAACTGATTGAACGTCAGTTTTCGATCCGTTCCGTCGGGATTGATGACTCGTGATGGATCGACCGCACTGCTGGTTGAGTACTCAAACTGGTAGTAGAACCCACGACTGTCGGTCATCGATACGGGGCGTCCGGTGGTGTCGCGACCAACGGCTGTCTGCACGCCAGCCGCGTCCGTCATGCCGATCAGATTGCCGTTGGTGTCGAACGAATACGACATCGTGCGACCGAACGCATCGGTACGCGACAGCATATCGTTGTTCTGGTTGTACGACGAGAGCCACACACCGCCTTCGGCATCCGTCATGCGTGTGACGTTGCCTCGATCATCGAATTCACGCAAGGTCGTGTAACCTCGAGCGTCCGTGAGACTGATAACTTCGTCGTTGTTGTTATAGATGACGGAAGTGGTGAAGCCGCGAGCATCGGTGACGGCCGTCACATTCCCACGATCATCAAAGGTCAGAATGGATTCGTTTCCGAGTCTATCGGCGATGACTTCCTGATTGTTGAGGAGATCGTAGGACTGCGTGGAAGAATTGCCGAGGGCGTCGCCGTATGTTTGCAGGCGACCGTTGGCGTCGAACGTCGCGGTGAAATCGATGTGGCCGAGGCTGTCGATTTCCTGGGTGAGGAAGTGCGGGCGGTCCGGCAGGTACGACATCGTCGTCGTATTGCCGATCTGGTCGGTCATGCTGATCAAATCGCCGTTGGTGTTGTAGCCGTAGGAAATGTGGTTGCCGGCGGGGTCGGTGATTTGGGTGATGCGGCCGAAGCTGTCGCGGGTCCAGGTGATGGACTGGCCGATCGAACTGGTGATGCCGGTGTCGGTGTATGTCAGCTTCACATCGTTGCGGTCGGAGATGCTGAGCAGGCCTTCGAACTGGTCGTAAGTGTAACGAACCAGGTCTTTGGTCACGAGCGTGTAGACCTGTGGATTGTAGTTGAAGGCTCCGAAGTACAGTTTAAATGTGCCGTCCGGATTCTGACGCAATGGAACATCTTCGACTTCCAGGCGTTCGTAAACTCCGGGATCGGCGGTGAAGTGCGGATGGAACTGCGCTCCCAGCAAAGTCGCTTCGGCGACCGGATCAAAGGTGAAGCCGACTCGCTTGCCGCTCGGCGAGTTGATGTAGACGCGGGTGCCCGTGCGGAACGCAAAGTTGTTAAAGAGCGACTCGTTTTCCTTCACGGGCCGGGTTTCACGGATATGGCCCTCGGCCAGGCTCATCATCCAGCCGTAACCGAAGTCGCCCGACTGATTTGCCATCAGCGTGTCGTAGGAGCGACTGATTGTGATCGGAATTCCGGCCAGCGGAATGGTCAGGTCGATAAAGTCCATCTGGAAATTGCCGATTTTGGCATTGCCTTCGACCGACAGTTCAAACTGATACGTGCTGCTGTTGCCGCTGATGTCGGTGGCGGTGATGCGGATGTCGTAAGCGTCGTTCATCAGCAGTGTCGGGTCGAATGTGGCGATCGTGGCGTTGGACACACCGCCGTTTGCATTGACATAGGACTGACTGAAGAACGTCGTCCATTGGCTTGCGAAGATCGGCGACCAGGCGACGCTGTAAGATTCCAGATGAGCGTCGATGATTGAACCGACGATGTCCGTCAGATACGTGACGATGTCAGCGGGTTGAGGACTGGTCACGGTGATGACCGGAGCTGTGATGTCGGTCGGATCGATGACACGCAAGCGTGTCTGATCGGTACCGACGTTGCCTTGTGGATCCGAGGCAGTCGCGATGATCGTCGGCAAGCCGGGAGTTGTGGCTATGTAGGTGGCCTCGTGGTTTGCGTTGAGCGTGAGCACGCTGCCGTTGACTGTCAAAGTGCGGGCGACGACATTCACGTTGTCGGTGGCGTTGACTGTGATCGTGATGCTGTCGCCGGGGCTGACGACGTTGTTGCTGAGCACAATAGTGACCTGTGGAGCCTGCGTATCGGGACTCACGACCAGCACGAACGACTGTGAATTGATGGCACCGCGGGCGTCGATGGCATTGACCGTGAGCGGATAGCTGCCGATGTCGGCGTTGGACGTGTGCCATACGATCTGGCCTGTGACTAGATTGAAGTCCATGCCAAGCGGAGCTCCGACGAGTTCAAAATGCACGGCGTCATCGGGATCGATCGCATCGACGTCGTAGCGGTACGTGGCGTCGGCGATGACGCTGGTGACCGGCGAAGTCGTGAACTGCGGGGGAGTGTTCGGGCCTTTGACGGTGAGCGTCCATGTCTGGAACGCAGCCTGTCCGGACGGATCGGTGGCCTTTAATTGAACAGTGTGTGGACCGATGTCGTTGAATGACGGGGTCCAGTGGAAAGCGGAAAGTGGAAAGCCGAAAGCCGTAGTTCCGGTATCGACGAACAACAAACCTGCAGGACCGGAGACCAGTTGATAGCTGACGTTGAGTCCTTCCGGATCGATCGCCAGTGGTGTGTACGAATACGACATTCCGGTCGAAGCCACAAACAGCGGTGTGGAGCGGAACCACGGGGCCAGGTTTGGCAGTGGGATCGGCGGTTGCACGGTCAGTTGCCATGACTGCACGGCACTGCCGCCGTGACCATCGCTGACGCGGACTTCGATGTCGTGAGTCCCGGCGTTTGCTGCGGACGGTGTCCATGACAACGCGGACCATGGCACGCCGAGAACGGTGGTTGTGGTCACGGTCATGCCGACAGGGCCACGGATGATCTTGTACGTCAGTGCGTGACCATCGGGATCTGTCGCTGTCAGTGGACTGGTCCATGCGACGTTGGTGGTTGCTTCCACTGAGGGGATCGACGTAAACCACGGCGCGCTGTTGCCTTTGCCGATGAGCGAGATGTCGAAATCGAAGCGGCTCAGCAACGGGTTGGAAAACTGCACAGGGATCACCGCAGAGGTCTGCCCCGGCAGCAGGCCACCGACTGCGAATTCACTGTCGAAGCGAACGAACGGCCGATTGTTGCCAGCGTAGAGTCCTTCAGCCGACGCGACATCTACCGTCAGCGGACTGATCGAGTCGAATACGGCGACGACCGGGGCGTCCATAATCGCGGACGATGTGTTCGTCAGGGCCAAATCGGCCTGCAGCGTCCGGGTGAAGCGGTTGAAGGTCGTGTGCGTCCAGACCGTGGTCGCTCGATTGGTGAGATCCTGCTGTTGCGTGGCGGATGGATCGAGTGGGCTGATACCAAACAGCGTGACTGCGGTGGAGGTCGTGCGGCTGGCGGAATCCGTGGCTTCGACCACAAACGTATTGGCACCCGGCAGAATGGTCACAGGTGTAAAGAAATGTCCGTTGACGTCCAGCGCCTGGACGCCGGTCCCATTGACGGTGACATCGACAATCTGCAAAGACTGCAACAGGGCGGCTCCGAGATCCTCCGGATCGCTGATGAGTTGTGTGCGTCCTGATGACGCTGGATTCGCATCGATCGTGTCAGTCATGAATTGCAGCGACGATGTCACGGACGTGCCGGAAATCTGGAATCCGAAGAAATCAATGCCTCGATCGGCCAGCCTGTTGAGCAGCGACGCGGTGGGAGCCGGCGCACCGCCGTCGGTGAGGAAAATGACCTGAGTCTTCTGTGCCGGGAGGGCACGTTCGAGCGCTTCGTCGATGAGCAATGTGGTGGTTTCAAAGTTGGTGCCGATGCTGAGTTCAAATTCACGGAACTTATCGACGCGACCGGCCTTCATCGACAACACGGATTCATCGACATCGAACCGACCGTTGGCGTTGACGTCAGCGGTTGGTGAGGCGAACGTCTGATTGAACGCGAGCGGGCTGAGATCCACATGATCGGCAAACGTCGCGAACGCCACGATTGACACCATCGCGTTGATGTTGTTGTCGCGCAGGTTTTGCAGAATGCGAAGCAATGAACCAATTTCGACGTCCAGAATGTCGCCGATGGAACCGTCCTTGTTGAGGTCATCTGCGGCGCTGGCAA
>JAYSPO010001206.1:0-1038 GCA_043722015.1 Candidatus Kuenenia sp.
GCGCGGGCGATCAACGATGAACCGATTGAGGCCGCGCAGTTTGCCCTGGCAGATCTGCTGGAAACGCCCGGCCTGGATGACAACACGCTTCGACGCAGCATGAATGCGAGGTATCGTCGTGGGTTCGCCGATGATGCTTCCGCAGTGGCACACATCGCAGCCGGTGCTGATTACTCGGCAGCAGTGAGAGCCGTCGCCGCAGAATTGCTGGTAACATGGAATAAGCCACAAAACCTCGACACTGTCACAGGCCGCTGGCGTCCATTGCACTCGCGCGAAGTGCAGGGGCTGGAGCAAGCTGTCAGTCCTCATCTGCCTGGGATGCTGGCAGGATCGGCGGAGCTGCGTCAAAAAGCTGTGGATATCGCCACGGAACTTGGCATAAAAGATATGGTCCCGGCGCTTCAGGGTATCATGCATGACACCAACCTTGATGACGCACTCCGGACCGCCTCATTTCGTGCGCTGTCGAAACTGTCGCCGGATGTTCCAGCAGTGCTGCAGTCAGGACTCAAGGATCCGTCCGAATCAGTACGCCTGGCAGCAGTGGAAATTGTGACTCTGCGTGAACCGCAGCACGCGGTGCCTCGACTGAAGGAGTTGCTCGATACCGACAGCCTGAAAGCCCGGCAGACGGCACTGCGGTTGCTGGGTCCGATTCGGACTGAAGAGTCTCAGGCTGCTCTGCTGAATGTCTTTGCTCGATTGAAGTCACAACAGTTTTCAGCGGGAGCGGTGTTGGATCTGATCACGGCAGCGGAAGTGCGCGGTTCAGATGAACTCAAAGCAGCTGTTGCGGAGTTTCGTAAACGCCAGCAGGAAAGCGGGACGCTGCTGGGTTTGTGGAATGAATGTCTGGAAGGTGGCGACGTCGAACGCGGAAAATCGTTGTTCTTTGGTCGCAGTGCGGCAGCGTGTCGAAGGTGCCACAAAGTTGCAGCCAGTGGCGGCGAGGTCGGGCCCGATCTGTCAAAGATCGGCAAAGAGAAAGATCGCAACTATCTTTTGGAAGCCAAGGTCGATCCCAGCGCAAAAATC
>JAYSPO010001207.1:0-5257 GCA_043722015.1 Candidatus Kuenenia sp.
GTCTTCAACCATGGGTTGCGGGCAAAGCCCGCGCTGGGTTGGTTCGTGTTCATTCGTGGTTCAAACAGTCAGCACATAGAATCCAGTAGAGTCAGGAAAATTTCAAATTTCAAATCTCAAATAGAACAATCTCGGCCCGCTGGGCACGCGGTTAAACGGCCAATGCGAACTGCGTGAGATATGCATCGATATCATGTTCGAGTGTGATGTGTTCTGGTAACTGGCGAGCGGCATGCGTCAGCTTGCCGGTACGTTTTCCTGAGTAAAAAATGCACTTAACCTATGACATGCATAGCACCTGGGAAGCCAACTGTGCGCGGGGTCCCACATTTGCGGCCGAATCCGTGGAAGTGCCTGTCACGCCAATGAAGACATTTCTGGGACTGCCTGTCCGGAGTCGCATCGGAATCGCTGCGGGGTTGCTGCCGAACAGTCGCTGGGTTCTGCCTTACGCACAACGTGGTTTCGATATTCTGACTTACAAGACCGTACGCTCTGTCGCGAGACCGTGCTATCCAATGCCGAACTGGGTTTTCGTTGAAGACACCGAGCCACCCGACGGCCCGGTATTCGTCGTCGAGACTGTCGGCGACGATCCGGCTCTGGTCAGTTCGTCCGTCTGTTTTGGGATGCCCTCTACCGCGCCGGAAGTCTGGCGTGAGGATGTGCGGGAAACCCGTGCAGGACTCGGCGATGGGCAGTTGCTGATCGTGTCGGTCGTCGCGACACCATCGCAGGCGTCTTCATTGTCAGAGATCGCGGTGGACTTTGCGCAGTGTGCGGCATGGGCGGTTGAGGCAGGCGCGCAGGTTGTGGAGGCTAACCTTTCGTGCCCGAATGTGTGTTCGGCTGAGGGAACGCTCTATCAGGATCTCGTTGCGAGCCAGACGGTTGTCCGCCGTATCCGTGAGGCAGTGGGCACGACTCCGTTGCTGTTGAAACTCGGCATTTTTCCTGACGACGCCCGCATGCGACAATTCCTGTGCGCGATGCATGGGCTGGCCGACGGCGTCACATTGGTCAACTGCATCAGCCGTCCTGTGTTGCATCGGAATGGCCGACCAGCGTTTGGTCCTGAGTTCCCAAGTGCCGGAGTCCTGGGACGGGCAATTCACGAACCGTCAGTCGCCGTTGTCCGTGCAGTGAAGCATTGCATCGCATCGGAAGGATTGAAACTCGAAGTGGCCGCTGTCGGTGGAGCCTCAACGCTGAAAGATGTAGAAGATTTTTTTGCAGCCGGTGCCGATGCAGTGCTCTGCGGTTCGGCACCGATGTATGTGCCCAACCTGGCGATCGACTGCAAGCGACTGAATCCAGAGTGGTGATCGTCGATGGCTGGTAAATCACAGCCGCCCGAATGGCGCATAGGCCAGGCCAGACTAAGGCTGCCGCGTATGCCGGAACAGTGCAAATGCTGCTTTTACGTTGTGACACCTGGGACGTATGAGCCAAGTTTGACTGGCGGTCGCCATTCCGGCTCTTGCCGGGTTTGTTCGGTCCGGCATTCTCTGCCTGGCAGCGAATGCCTTCGCTATTCTCTTGACGTGGCGAACGTGTTCGCTACGATGTACGGCGAAAGCATTCGCTACTGCAGCCGGGAGAATACAGAGTGGCCAAATCAAAACCATCACAACTTACAGAAGTGGAGCTTCAGATTCTGCGGATTTTGTGGGAACTTGGACCAAGTCCTGTACGGGATATTCATGCGCGGCTGACTGCGGCGAAGGGTACCAATTACTCGACGACGGTGAAGATGTTGTCCGTGATGCTCGAAAAAGGGCTGGTGAAGAGAGATGAAGCCGCGTCGCCTCACATTTATCGCCCCACACAGTCTCGGGAGAAAACCGGCAAGCAGATGGTGTGTGATCTCGTCGAAAAGGTATACGACGGGGCGGCGATGAGTCTCGTGCTGCAGGCTTTGGCAAGTGGCACAGCGTCTAAAGAAGAAATCGCTGAAGCACGACGGCTGCTGGATCAAATGGAGGGTAAGGAATGAGCGCTTACTTTTCGGTCGATCGATTATGTTCCGAAGCCATCGTTGAACGACTGGGCTGGGTTCTGGTTCATTCAATGTGGCAGTTCGCCGCCGTAGCGATTATGGCGGCGGTGATTGCCGAAATCCTGCGACGGAGCTCCGCGACCGCACGTTATGGGGTGCTGGTGATCGCGATGGCGATGACAGTTGTTGCTCCATGTGTGACATGGATTTTCATCCCGGCGAGCGGTTGGGCGTCAGCCCTCCGTGAAGACACGGTCGCGATCGAGTCACAACCATCAAACGCATCTGAAGACGAATCAATCGGGGACGCGAAACTGGGGCCGACGGGCTCGGAAATCGCAATGAGCCTGACAGGATTCGAAGAATCAAAGGTAGTGGATTTCAAAATCGATGAGCAGACACGGAGGGCTGACGCCCAGCCGCTCGCCGAGACATTGACTAACATCCTGCGGCCGTGGTTTACGTGGATCGTCGGCGGGTGGGTGATTGGCGTCCTGCTCTGCTCGTTACGTCCGTTGCTTGGCTGGCGCATGCTGCGGCGACTGCGGCGTGTTGGCATCAGTCCACCGTCGGACGAAGTCGTCGCTGCATTGCAGAGAGTCTCTCAACGACTCGGGATACGGCGAGCTGTGCAGGTCCTGCATTCGACGCTGGCCACGGGCCCACTTGTCGTTGGATACCTGCGTCCCGTGGTGCTGCTGCCGGTGAGTCTCGTCACCAGCATTCCGATGCCGCAACTGGAAGCCATTCTCGCGCACGAGCTGGCTCATATCTGCCGCCATGATTTCGTGATTAACCTTGCTCAAACGCTGGTTGAGACGCTGTTCTTCTACCACCCTGCCGTCTGGTGGCTGTCTCGTCAAATCCGTATCGAACGCGAACATTGCTGCGACGATCTTGTGGTGAAGTTACTCGACAACGGAGTCGAATACGGCCGCGCACTGTTGGCGATTGAACAATTCCAGGGCCAGCAAAATGTATTGGCACTCGGTGCGGTCGATGGTTCCTTGTTGGGACGAATTCGTAGAATCACGGGAAACACGGCCCATCAGCCACGCTTCATTCCATTCTTTGCAGCCGCGATTGCTGTCGCTGTGATTTGCGGAATGTGGATGGCCGGGCAAGGATTCCTCTACGGTGCAAGTGACGAGGCAAAGAAAGAAGATTCCAGCATCGCAGAAGAGAGCGATGATTCCAGTGAAACAGAATTGCGTCCGTTGAAAGCCGATCTGCCTTCCGGCACTTCGGTCGAGCTGCTTGGTGTGACGGACGCCATCCAAAACAGCGACGGCCAATGGTGGAACCCAGATGGAACATCGCTTCCGGCATCGCCAATTCCTTGGGATTCACTCGACCTGACGAAAAAACGCACCGATGGCCGTGTGTTTGCATTTCGCCTCACCGGCAGGCAGGCGTTTCATTTGCCGGACATCAAAGTGCAGTTTTTGAAAAACGGGCAACCGGTAACGCTTCTCGATGGGCAAAAAGCGTGGTCGGAATCCAGGATCACATGGAATCCGCAGACTCGGGAATCCATTGTGGAATTCGCCGCTGGGCCACCGAACGATGCCGATTCTGTAAACATGGATTTGCGATTCACGTCCGACGAGAAAGGTGTGAGTACATACGATCAACACGGTCAAAGTCTCGGTGAATATGACTACGGTGTCTCCTTGCTCGACGCTGCAGTCAATCGGATCTTTCGCCGAGTTCACGTTCTGCGAGCAGGACCGCACAACGATGGATTTGCTGTTTGGACAAAACCGTTTCACTCCGGCGGCGATGATGGTCTGGTGATGCTCAACGTCTATCACGGCCATGCGTCGAGCCTCATTTCAAATTCGCAGCCCGACGGTTTGGAACAGAAGTTCTCGCTCAAGATCAGCCCAAGAGATGTGGAAAATTTTGCTTTTCAATTCTACCCATACGACTACCAGGTCCGCATTCGGAAAGTTGCACTGAAAGCGGGTCAACAGGGTGAACCCGAAATGACCTTGCGTCCGATTGAGTCGCAGACAATCGGTGAGCTGGAGGCTCGCGACACCTTGACCGAAATGTACCGTGATTTGATTGAGTTTGTTCCGGCAGGTGACGGACTTGAAGACTTGCATGTACGGAATCTGCCTACTGTCGGCTGGCAGTTTTTAAGTCTGCTCACCCGCATTCGAGCCATCGAAATTCAGGGCGGAGACCTACGGCGTGGGTCGTTGCAACATATCGCACAAATCCCTGGCCTGAAGTCACTCACCATCGTCGGTGCGAAGTGTGAGGCCGAAGACCTGCGATACCTTCGGCAACATGCCACACTGGAAAACCTGAACGTTGAGCTAACAACGCAGACTGCACTCGCGGACGAAAACGAGCGAGGCCAAATTTGGAACTATACGCAGTTCCGCGAACGCGAATGGATCGAGACAAATCTCATGCGATTGTCGAGACAATTTCCTGACGAAGTCGCGAATCGACATCGGCTGGAGGCCGCCGTCCTGACGGATCGCAGCATCTGGCATTTGGATGAGCTGAAAAATCTGAAATCGCTGCGGATTGTGAATTCACCGGTATCCGGCAAATCGCTCAGAGCATTTGCTAAACTCCCGAATTTACAACACCTGAAGATCGAAGTCATCGACCCAACGACGGAGACAGGCGCGACACTCGCGTCTTTTCCATCATTGCGCAGCTTCGGAGCGATCGAAGGGAATCCAGACGTATTCTCGCAACTCAGTTTCTCAAAGTCGTTGGAAGAACTGGAAGTTTCGTGGCTGCATGACGATGGCGTGGATGAACTACTCCAGATTTCGCAGCTTCAACGGCTTCGTTTGCGCTCCAGTGAATTGTCCGACGCGGGACTACTGAAACTCGCAAAGCTTGGCCGGCTCACAGAACTTTCATTGACCGCGACCAAAGGCACAATCACAAATGAGGGTATCGCTCGTCTGCGAAGCCTGCTGCCAAATTGCAAGGTGACGTTTGAGAAAACTCCCGTCGCAGCTGCTGCAAATTCCAACGATCAGAAACCTGTCATCGAGGCTGAAGCGACTGGTACGATTGTCCTGTGCGTGGCACGACGCATTCCATTGAATGGGAAAATCTGCCACGTGCGAGTGTAATTCATCGGCGTCGAATTTGGTCGGCCCGTCTGATGGTGTTTGAAATTTGCTGACTCTACTGGATTCTATGTGCTGACTGTTTGAACCACGAATGAACACGAATCAACCCAGCGCGGGCTTCGCCCGCAACCCATGGTTGAAGACGAAA
>JAYSPO010001208.1:0-2344 GCA_043722015.1 Candidatus Kuenenia sp.
AGAAAATCTGCCGACCCGTCGGACTAATCAGGTTGACACGCAGCCCGTTGCCCTCGCTGGCGCTGGGCAGGGTGTCGTAATACAATCGTTGCCCTACGGCTCCTATGAACGTGAAGACGTCGACTTCGCCCGGCACGCGAATCTCGCCGAAAATTTCCTGGCCCAGCGACAAGGCGGCGAAGCTGGTGGACGGAGAGTAAAGGCTGAAAGCGTAATCTCCGATCGCTCCACCGTTGCCAAACAATTCGAGCCGGAAAACACCGGCCTCGTCCAATGTATGCGATCCGCTATTGGCATTGTCGTTGGTGAAGAAAATCTGCCGACCCGTCGGACTAATTAGGCTGACACGCAGATCGTCGCTGGCGCTGGGCAGAGCGTCATAATACAGCCGCTGGCCGACGCTGCCGGTGAATGTGTAGACGTTGCGAGAACCAGGCACCGCAATGACTCCGATCGTCACATTGCCCCCCGAGCCTTCGTCACGCATACTGACGACGTTTCCGAGTGCATCGTATTCATACAGCGTGATGTGACCCCGGCCGTCGACGCTGCTAATAATTTCGTTCTGGTTGTTTCGCAGGACCGCTGGCAGTCGTCCCGTACCATCAAACGACGACACGATCTGTCCCGCGCGATCGAGAACACTGACGGTCACGTTGCCGTTTTCGTCAGCAACTCTGGCGATCGCTTGCCCAGCACCATGCGCCACCGGTGGTGACAAAGGATTGATCGACGCTTCCGATTGCAGCAGGTTGCGGACTTGTAACGGTTGGAAATGTCGCACCGTGCCATCCTTGAGTACCGCTTGTTGGACTCGCCCAGCGAAATCATAGACCGTGAACTCCTGGCTACCTCGCTTGTCGATCTCGCCCGTCATGTGATGCTCGTTGTCGTACTGCCAGGTACGAGCCGTCGCGTCGGGATCGATGACACGCGTCAGGTTCCCAGCCGCGTCATATTCAAACTTCGTGACGCGGTTGGCCGGGTCGGTGATCTGCGATACTTTTCCGTTGGCTCCGATCGTGAAGCTTGTCTCCAACGCAACAGGATCCGTGATCTTGATCAGCCGCCCCAGTGCATCGTAAGCAAACGAAGTCAGGTTGCCGTTGCGATCGGTGAGGCTGGACAGTTTGTTCCGAGCGTTGAAGGCATAGATCATCTTGTCAGTCGTCGTCAGGCGAAACGTCTGATCCGGCTGCCGCACTAGCGTCGAAAAAACCCCCGGCGGCGAAAGATAGGGCTGACCGGGAGTGGTCGGTGCCTTGAACAGCGACTCGCTTCCGTTGCCATCGATCTGCAAGAGCGAGCCGTCCGGATTTTCAACCAGCTCCTGCAAGCCACCCAAACCCCATCCGGCTCCGAACTGACTGTTGATCGTGTTAATGTGCAGAATACTTAATTCGGTCGCAATCGAAGTCCCAGTAAATGTCTGCCCATCGAACTGCATCAGGCCCTGCATGATGTGAGCTTGGTATCGACCGCTGGGAGCATTCCGCAAATCGGCCTGCAAGGCGACTTCCACATCGGGATCATCGGGCGAGATTGACCAAATGTGATCGCCCGGTTGAAGCCCATACTGTCCCCCCGCATACCCGGGCACGTCGTACGTGAAATCGCCGCGACTGATCGACATGCTGGCGACGAGTTTCAAATTGGGAAACGGTTGAGTATTGTTAAAACCGAAATGAACGATTGGCCGCGGGTCGGCTCGTCGGGAATCATAAGTCAGAGTCCAACTGTGGCTTATGCCCTGTGACATGTAACTGGCCAGCGAGTGCGATTCGATTTCGGCTCCCGAATGCAATTCAACGATTGAATTGCCTCCCGCCGATCCTTCACACTCATCGCAATCATCATCTGGATTCGCGGGATTCCCTGGCGGAGGAGCGGGAGCAGGAGCAGGCGGCGCAGGGAAATGCCAACTGCTATTGCGAACGCCACCCGAGATCGTGTCGATCGTAGCGCCATCCGCGCTCACTTGCATGTCCCCGACGTCGTCGAATTGGCCGGTTACCGGGTTGATCGACCACAAGTCCATCCGTGTACCCGGCGCCCAACCACCGCGATTGGGAAAACTCAGCGGTGCGGGCGTGACAAAAACCATTTCACCAGGCTGAATGGTGACCACTAGATCCGGCCGCAGGTTGCCCGGCAGAACAGCCGGGGTGAGACCAACAGGCACTTCGGTTATGCTCAATACACCAGTGAACGGAGTTCCTTGTTGGTTCATCAACGTGCCGGCTGCCACGAAGACGGACGCGCCGGGAATGGCAGCCGTGGTCACGGTCGTGTCTAGAACTGGGTTGATCGTTTTGCCGTTCGCCACGTCTAGTTTAGGCAAAAA
>JAYSPO010001209.1:0-1929 GCA_043722015.1 Candidatus Kuenenia sp.
AACAAAATTGCTGGCTATGCACACTCAATCAACAGACCGCTAGCCGCCGGTTTTTGCAGGGAGCACTGGCAGAGCCAGTGGCACACATCAAAACACGACTGACAGTGTACCAGCCAGTCGATCCACAGCTGATTACCCCGTCGAATTTACCGCAGGCAATTTCACGAACGCTGTCGTTCGCCCGAATTGGATCTGCTGAAATATTGTGTCGTACGATGTCGGCAAGTGCTCCGCAGCGCCAAGCAGCAGCAAGCCGTCCGGGTTCAGACTTCTCGCAATCTTCTGACACACGGCGAATCGGGTCAATTCATCAAAATAGATCAGCAGATTCCTGCAGAAGACGAGGTCAAACCCTGCCAGATCCGTAACATTCTGAAGCACGTTCACTCGACGGAAATCTACCATTTTTCGCACGATCGGAGAGATCAGCCATTGCCCGTCCTGCGGCGAGAAATATTTGTTTTTCTGCTCCTGCGAGATTCCTCTTTCAATTTCCAGATTCGAATACAGCCCCCTGCGCGCGACCTGCAGGGCTCGATCGGAAATATCTGTGCCAAGAATCCAGAAGTGTTCTGCGGTCCAACCGGTTCCGGGGTTCGCTTCCAGAAAACCAAGAATCGCCATGGCAATGCTGTAAGGTTCCTGTCCGGTGGATGCCGCAACGGACCAGATTCGAATCCTGGGAAACGGGAGGCCGGATCTGGTCTTTCGATCCTGAAGTGTCTGAATCAGCTGCGGCAGGATCGAACGCCGCAATTCGTCAAACGGATGGCCGTCACGGTTGAATGACGTCTCATTCGTTGTCATCGCGTCAATGACTTCGTCACGAACAGCGGCAGCACTTCATCGACGGCACCGGTTTCCGTGGCGGCACGAGGCATTCCCCAGACGACGCTGCTGGATTCGTCCTGAGCAATGACGTAGCCACCTGCTCGTTTCACAATTCGAACTCCATCGGCACCATCGTCGCCCATGCCCGTAAGTATCGCTGTCGCCAGACGGCTGCCGTAAACGCTCGCAGCAGACCGCAGCAAGACGTTTGCCGCAGGTCGACAACCTTTCTCCGGTGGCGATTCCGAGAGCCCGATGCGTGCCACGCCGTTGTCAGACCGCACGACCATGTGACGGCCACTCTTTGCCAGATAAATACCCCCGGTTTCTACTACCAGATCATCCTGCGCTTCCAGAACCGGACGACTGCACTTTCGCGACAGACTCTCCGCCAGATAACCGCTGAGTCCTTCCAGAATGTGCTGCACAATAAAGATCGGCACATGGCATCGCTGCACCAGCGACGGCAACAGAATTCCCAGTGCCTCCGGACCTCCCGTGGATGTACCAATGGCAATGGCCCGAAAATGTCCGTGCTGTCTTGGCATGTCGGACGCAGTAACGGGTCGCGGACTTGTTCCCGCATTCTCGCGACTCCTGATCCCAAACCGCCGCTGCCTCACCACCACCAGCTTTTGCTCGATCGACCTTTGCAGCGCATCGCGATTTGCCTGTTCGTTGGATGCACTGGGCTTGCAGATAAAATCCAGCGCGCCCAGCTGCAGGCCTTCCACCGCGACCATCGATCCCGTCTTTGTCAGCGCGCTGACGAGGATCGTATCGACCGGCGGCAGCGGCTTCGCCTGAACATTCCGTCGGGCAATTTCGCGCAGGGTCTCAAGTCCGCTGATGCCCGGCATTTCAATGTCGAGCGTAATCAGATCAGGCGGTGACCGGGCGATGAATTCCAGCGCCTTCTCGCCACTAAAAACCGACCCGACGACCTGCACTCCGGGAATCTGCTCCAGCACGGACTGCAGCATGCTCCGAAAAATCCGGGAATCATCGACGATCAGAATGCGAAGTGGTTCAGGCGTTTCCATTTCGCGAGATCTTGAACTTTGCAATCAGATTTCGCAACTCCCCGGCGATCTGATC
>JAYSPO010001210.1:0-10896 GCA_043722015.1 Candidatus Kuenenia sp.
CGAGTTGCCGCATTTTGGAGTACCGGCAAGGTCGGCATGACGGGCACATCATACAACGGAACCATTCCGCTTGCCGCTGCAACCACCGGTGTGGACGGCCTTGAAGCCATCATTCCGGTGGCTCCGAACACGTCATATTACCATTACTATCGATCTCATGGCCTGATCCGCCATCCCGGCGGTTACATGGGCGAAGACATTGATGTGCTCTACAATTTCGTCAACAGCGGAGATCCGAAGTTGCGCAAATTCTGCGACTGCAATGTGCGCGACAAGGAAATGGCTGAAGGGTTCGATCGCGCTTCGGGCGACTACAACGCATTCTGGGCCGGACGGGATTATCTGAATGATCTTGGTCCGATGAAAGCCGCACTCCTGATGTCACATGCGTTCAATGACTGGAACGTGATGCCCGAACACAGCGTGCGAATTTATGAGGCTGCGAAGGCAAAAGGACTTCCCGTGCAGATCTACATGCACCAGGGCGGTCACGGCGGACCTCCACCGCTGAAACAGATGAATCGCTGGTTCACTCGATACCTGTACGGCGTCGAAAATGGTGTTGAGAAAGATCCAAAGGCATGGATTGTGCGCGAAGACGCCGAAGGCAGGGTCGGGACGTCGTATGCGGATTATCCGCATCCGGAAGCTGCCGGCGTGAAGCTGCATCCGATCGCAGGCGGATCGCAGGTTGGCCGCCTGCAGTTGGAGCCTGCACCTGGCCAGGGCAACGGAAAGATCATCGACAATTTTTCGTTCAGCGGTGCTGTGTTGGCGAAAGCGGAATGGACCGATCATCGACTGCTCTTTGCTACGCCTGTGCTGACAGGGCCCTTACATCTCTCCGGCGCGGCAAAGTTGTCCATTCGACTGGCCAGCAACAAACCGGCGGCCAATCTTTCAGTCTGGCTCGTCTCACTGCCGTGGACCGACAGCAAACGCATCACCGATGACGTCATCACGCGCGGCTGGGCAGATCCGCAAAATCATCGTGCATTGACCGAAAGCGAACCGCTGGTGCCGGGGCAGTTTTATGATCTGACGTTCGATCTGCAGCCGGATGACCAGGTGATTGCCAAGGGCGCAAAAATAGGACTCATGATCTTCTCCAGTGATCGTGACTTCACGCTCTGGCCGGACCCCGGAACCGAACTCACCATCGACCTCGACGCCACATCGATCACGCTGCCGGTTGTCGGTGGCCAGGCGGCGTTCGTAGCATCCGTCACTCCCGTACCCGAGCCGCCCCCAAAACCCTAGTGCTGAAACAAGCGACAGTCATTTGGAGTGCGGCGACTTGTCGCCGCTTTGCCTTTCCAACACGGCACGTTTGTCAATCGGCTGGGGAAAACAGCGAACATTCTGTTTCGTTTTCAAGTGAAGTCGTCAGAACAAACAAACGTCATTCCCGGAGCCAAATTACCTGGAAAAGAAAGCGGTGACGAGTCACCGCACTCCAGAGGTCGCTTGTTTATGGCCTGGTTCAAAGGCAACTGCGTATGAGCGGCACGGCGTAGTGGACTTTTGATCTAAAGTGGACAAGCCTCCAGCTCGGGACGTTTGTCAAAGATATTCAGTTTTCATTCGTTGTTACCAGCAATTCTCCGAAAGGATCAAACATGCGTTTCTCATGCACCGTGGGGATCCTCACTGCAGTCCTGATGGCACAGCTCTGTGAGGCTCAACAGAAAAAAGCAGCAGTTATTGTGCCGGGTACGACCTCTGCCGCGACCTCGGCCGTGCAGCGTTACACGCCGGAAGATGTTGTCGGCGTCGCGGCAATGCAGCCATCGCGGATGTTGAAATCCAGATATCTGCAGATGATGGTCGAAGCCGCGTCCGGCCAGCAGGAAATGGACGAGATCATGGCCACGCTGACCAGCGAACTGGGGATGGACCCGCGCACAGTGCAGGAAGCCGCGATACTTTTCGATCGCGAAACCATCGATCGCACGTTGAGTCCCATGGGCGTGTCGGCAGGGGGCACTGTCGGCCTGAAAAACAACCTCAAGCAGTTTGCCCTGGCGATGCATAACATGCACGATGTCTTCGGGCGTTTTCCGGACGACGACGGGATTGACAATGAAAACAAGGGCAATCTGAGTTGGCGGGTCTGGATGTTGCCCTATCTGGAACAGGCTGCACTTTATGAGCAGTTTCATCTGGATGAACCATGGGACAGCGACCACAACAAGACGCTGATCGAAAAGATGCCCGCGATATTTGAATCGCCCGGCGTGACTGAAAAGGGCAGGACATCAGTTCATGTCTTCACAGGTGAAGGGGCTCCATTCGCAGGCGACAAGGGACCTGGAATGCAGAACATTACCGATGGCACCAGCAACACGATCATGATGGTGCTGGCCGGAGCGGACAAAGCTGATGTCTGGACAAAACCCGGCGGACTGGACTTCGATCCGGAAGATCCACTGAAGGCTCTCGGCAAGATCGATGAGCAATTTCTGGTGGCGCTCATGGATGGCTCTGTTCGCTCACTTTCGGCTGACATCAATCCGGTGTCGCTGACAAGTCTCATCACTCAGGCAGGCGGTGAGGTGATTGACCCTGCAGAACTGGACGGCAACCGCCCGGCGCGTGTGCAATCGATGCCCGGTATCATTCTGCGAACCACAGAGCCGCTGGATCGAGAAGCCATTTTCAATGTCTCCCTGGTCGGCCTCGGAGAAGGCGCAGCCGGGAAAATCGGATCGCAGGACGTGACAGTGTTCGAAAGCTGCATGGTTGCGATGCCGGATGATCGCACGTTGCTGGTCGGACCCGAACCGCTGCTGAAAAAAATGCTGGCTCTGCGGGTAGCAGTCGCTGAGCAGGTCGCTGGCTCAGTTCAACAGCAGCTTTGCGCCAGTTTCCCCGCCAATGATATTGCGGGCATGATCGAACTTGAGTCCCTGAAAGACCTCAAGGCACAGATGGCCCAGAACACTCCGATGCCTGGCTTGATCGAAGGACTTCAGGGTGCGATGTTCACTGCCGATCTTGCGGGCACGGGAGAGTTTCTGTCCCAGTTTGAAATTCGCACTGCAAACAAGAATTCTGCGATGCAGTTGTCCGCACTGGCTCAGGGAATGCTGCAGATGCAGAAGGCTCAGATGCTGTCGATGGCCGATACGCCGGAGTCACCGTTGAATGAAGAAGCGGCCGAAACGCTGGCCGGACTGTACGACACCGTGAAGATCACCACGAAAGATTCCAACGTGTCCTACGTGATGCCGAAGCCTGAAAATATGGATTCCTTTCTCGAAACCATGAAACCCGGCTTCGTCGCAATGTTCGAAGCCATTCGCGAATCTCGCAAAGCCGCAACTGCGATGTCTCGTATGAATAACATGAAGCAGATTGGTTTGGCGTTTCACAACTATCATGATGTTTACAATCATTTTCCGGCTGCCAATGGCAACGGCGAACGTGGCGAAGGAAAGAAGACCGGCCTGAGCTGGCGCGTGCATCTGCTGCCTTTCATCGCACAGGCTGCGCTTCATTCGAAGTTCCGGCAGAACGAAGACTGGGACAGTCCGCATAACAAGGCTCTGATCGAAAAGATGCCCGACATCTTCAAAGTCGAAGGTGTTGACAAACCCGGCCACACGAGCGTGCATGTGCTTACGGGCGACGACACCGCGATGGGAACCGATGACGGCGTGGGGTTGCAAGACATTACCGACGGATCGTCAAACACCATCCTGGCCGTTGTCGCAGGACCAGAATCTGCCGAAGTCTGGACGAAACCCGGCGGCCTGGAGTTCAACCCCGACGACAAAAAAAAGGTGCTTGGCACATTGGGTGAGCAGTTTCTGGTGCTGCTTTGTGATGGTTCTGTGCGGTTCCTTAAGGCAAGTATCGACGATGAAACACTGAAGAATCTGATTCAGCGGAACGATGGCAATGTCGTGAATCTGGATTGAACAGGAGTGCTCTGAGTCTCCAGGCCGGACCAAGCGCAGCGCCGTTCCGGCAATCACCAGACAACTGCCGGAACGGCGCTGCGCTTGGTCCGGCCTACAGATAACACTTTCTTCGAGAGCCCGGTGTCGCAGAGACGCCGGGCTTTTTTGCGTTTTTCGCAGCGAGGATTGTTGCCCGTTTCTCCGACGCGGGATTCCGAAGACGAGCTGCTTTTCTCTCTGGCACTTTTGTTTCACTCGGCGATTGACTAGCCTTTCGCGGCTGAGGAACCGTACCGTTTCGCTGTGCAGGACTGCCAGGGCTTATGTTTGCCGAGATCATTGCAATTGGATCTGAACTGACGTGCGGTTCAAAACTGGACACGAACAGTCAATGGCTCAGTCGTGAACTGGAAGCGCTCGGCTGGACCGTGATGCGGCACACGACGCTGGCGGATGACATGGACGCCATCGTGAGCGAATTCAGAGCTGCCGGCACGCGGGCTCAGGTTGTGCTCATCACCGGTGGACTGGGGCCGACACTGGACGACATTACCCGCGATGCACTGGCGCTGGCGTTCAATCAACAGCTGGTTCGCGATCCGGAATCGTTGGAACAGATTCAGGCATTGTTCGTGGCGCGGGGGCGCGAAATGCCGGAACGCAATCATCGGCAGGCCGACCGTCCGGAGCATTCAACCGTACTGTTTAACTCGTGTGGCACCGCACCAGGAGTCATGATGCGAGTCGCGTCCAATGGAGACGCGATGAGCGTCGAACTGGATGATCAACAAACTTCCAGAGGATGTCTGATCGCCGTGATGCCCGGTGTTCCGGCTGAGATGAAACCAATGTTCACCGCGCAGATTCGTCCGGTCCTGCTGGACAGCGGCATGGTGTTACGGCGATCGGTGATTCGCACGTTTGGATTTGGCGAATCGGATGCCGAACGACTGTTGGGTGATTTGACAGCACGCAGGCGAAATCCGGAAGTTGGGATCACGGCCAGCGAAGCCGTGATTTCCCTCTGGGTCACAGCCCGCTCTAAGACTGCCGAGGAAGCAGAACGGCTGAGCCACGAAACGAGTCAGCTGATTCGCGAACGCCTTGGCGATGCCGTTTATGCAGACAACGACGACGAACTACACGACGTGGTCGCACGGCTCCTGACGTATGAAAACCGTTCCATGGCACTTGTCGAAGGCGCAACAACCGGCGGGCAACTGGCGATGTGGATGTCCGAGAATTCGGCTGTGGCCTCGGTGGTGAAAGCCGCGCTGGTCATTCCTGGAAAGTGGGACGCAACCGCGATGCGGGCCGTGGGTGTCGATCTGCCGACAATGGAGATCGACAAACCGGACGATTGGCTCAATACAGCCACTGTCGTGAGCAGGAAAATCCGGCTAATCCACGGCGTCGATTTCGTGTTACTCTCTTCACCGTTCTATGATGAGCCGCTTGATTCCGGAGTGGTTGTTCGTCGAGGCCATGTGAGCTTGAGCACTGCAGAAGATACCCGAAGTTTCGACGTGAGTATGTCCGGTAACCTTGCGATTTTCCGCCAGCGCGCCGCCCGGACTGTTCTTAACCGATTACGCTTGATCGTCAAACATGAATCTTTGGTCCGAAACGCATCTCCATGACTGAACCCGACAAAGCAGGATCCGAGCAGCCGGAATTCGAAATTCGTGAAGCGAGTCGCGATGACATTCCGCAGTTGGAGGAACTCGTTGATCACTTCGTAACGGCCAATCGCCTGCTCCCGCGCACGTTTGATGAACTGTGTGATCTGATCCCGTTTGGCTTTGTCGCAGAGAGCAAAGGATCGATCGTCGGCTTTGCAGCGCTGGAAATCTATTCGGCGAAGCTCGCGGAGATTCGTAGTCTCGCCGTTCACGAGAATCATCAGGGCAAAGGCATCGGTCGAGGCCTCGTTCAGCGTTGTGTCGATCTGGCTGTCCGTCGCAACGTGCTGGAAGTGATGGCGATTACGTCCGCCGACGGCTTCTTCCAGGCCTGCGGATTCGACTTTACGCTGCCAGGCGAAAAAAAAGCGTTGTTCATGCAGACTCGTGATGAATACTGAAAACTTCAATCCCTATCAGGCACCGGGCACGCCGACATCGGACGCATCGCTTGGCCCGGACACGGAGTTTCTGTTCAATGATAAAGTCGTTGCCGGTGCCGGGACAATTGTGTTGCCGCAAGTCTGCGTGGTCACTGGATCGACAGATTCCCTGCTGCCTCGTGAAAGTCGCCTGTGGTGGTGTACGCGGTGGATCACATTCCCCAGAAGCATCATGATTTTTGCGGCCTTGTTTTTCGGAATTCCAATGGTCATGAATCTTCCGCCAGGGGTGTTGGGACTGTCAGCTTCACCGACCATTTGGGCATCGTTACAACTCATCGCTGGCGCTGGTTTGATCCTCGGAGCCATCGCGTTGGTCACTGCGAACTACGTGCTGCGATCCCCGATCCGGGTGCGCTGGTTCATTTCCCGCCGACTTGCCAATCGGTCCTTCTATTTCTGGTTAGCCAATCTGGTGCTTTCGATGGGCGTCACAGTCGGCGCGACGTTCGCAGTTCGAAACGCGGGGCTTGGAATATTCGTCACACCTTCAATCTGGGTATTTGCGTCGGTCGTGCGATTGATTCAAGGCAAACGCATCCTGTACGTCGCGGATCAGCAGGATGGTTTGTTTCTGATCGGTGGACTGTCGGACAAGTTTCTGACGGAAACAAAACGCATGGCCGACGAGTATACAGCAAGAACTGTTTCATCAGCCGTGCGCCGTTGAGGATGGCACATTCGTCTAACCGCGTGGGCAACGCCCCGCGCTTCGTATTCCGTATTCCGTATTCCGTATTTCAAATCTCAAATCTCAAATCTCAAATTTCAAATCTCAAATCTCAAATAAAACGATCGCGGCCCGCTGGGCACGCGGTTAAACGAGCCAATGACACCCCCGTGCGGTGTAAGCGAGAACTACTGGCCGAACAAGGAACGACTCAACTGGCGCATGTAACTGACGAACGCATCGCTGTTGCGGAAGGTTGCATCTCTGGATCCTGGCCAGGCAATTGGAACCGATGTTTTGACTTCCGCCGGAGTGCCCGTCAAGACGACAACTCGATCGCTCAGGAACACGGCTTCCTGAATGTTGTGAGTGACGAGGACGGTTGTGAGCCTGCGATCCTCGTGCAGGCGACGGATGTCTTCCTGAAGTCGCATCCGCAGGAAATCATCGACGGCGGCAAACGGTTCATCCAGCAGCAGAACATGCGGGTTCGTCACCAGAGCTCGGGCGAGCGACAATCGCATCTGCATGCCCCCGGACATCTGAGCCGGACGTTTTGAGGCATCCTGAGCTGACAGGCCAACCTGTTCCAGAAGTTCATGCAATGGCTTTGATGCTGCCGGTGTCGATGATTGGCGGACATCGACTGTGCCCAGTTCCAGCGGCAGTCGCAGATTCTGCTCGGCTGTTCGCCACGGAAGCAGCGTGGGATGCTGAAACACAAACCCGATTTGCTGCCCGGTGGCACGAGGGTCACGCTCCAGAGTTCCGGACGTCGGCGACTGCAATCCGGCGATGAGTCTCAGCAATGTGGATTTGCCGCAGCCGGAAGGGCCCACGATCGTCACAAACTGCCCCTCTGCGATTGACAGATTCAGTTCCCGAAATACGGGACTGGCGTTTGCGTCAAACTGCTGAGTCACCTGCTGAAACGAAAAGGCAATTCCACTCTGTGTCGATGCTTCAGTTGACGATTCAGTTGAACCGGACATGCGGGAACCTCAGAAATTTGACCGACGCCACCGATTCTCCATGAGTGCCACGGCCAATCGATCTGAACATGAAGCATCGTAGACGCGATGCCACGGGAAGCAAGACTGGCACACAACATACTCGTCCAACGCCGCGAAGCCGCGAAATCCAAAGAACTACGGTAAAAAAGATGCGAGGAAAAAGCTCAGCGCCGGCTTCGCCCGCAACCCAAAGTAGCCGTCACACTCCGTCGTGATGAGCATTTGTCCTTCAAGACCCATCAACCGAGACAGTTTTCCACGACCAGCCCCGTTTCATGGTCTGAAGGACAATCAGCGCGGGCACTCGATTCATGTGGCCCAGTTCAATGCTCGTCACGGCGGAGCGTGACGGCTACTTTCCAATTCTTACCCTCACTGAGTCCGAACCCTGGAGAGAACAAAGTTTATGCGCGAGAACAACCTCTACAAAGCGCCGCCTGAGAATCTTCGCGGAGCAACAAGAAATCAACTGTTAGTAATACAGTGGATGGGAAGAAAGGTTCTTAATGCCTTTCCATACCACCGCCCTTTTGCAACGGTGGCAGCGGCTGCACCGATTGTATGACTGGACAATCCCGCATGTTCGTCAGCAAGTCGCGTCCTGACGATTCGATAACCTGAGGGGTTTTCGCAAATTTGAAGGGGCAGGGTGCGTGCATGGCTCAAAGTGTGATTGATCTGTTTCAACAACTGGCCCGGAACGAATTTGGCTTCTTCGAGCGGCTGCAGACCGTTTCGGAGATCATGTCTACAAATGTACCGACGGTCAGCTCCGAAGTCTCAATTGGTGAGATGATTGGTCGCCGGGATCCACTTGCTGTCGGATCCATGGCGGTCATTGACGCTGCGAAAGGCGACGTCATCGGGCTGCTGAAGCACACGACGATTCTCCGTTGTCTGCCCCGCTATGTGAACACGCTGAAAGAATGCGATCGAGACCGCAGTATTCTTACCACCAACGTGTGCGACCTTGCCACACGCAAATCTCCACATGTCAGTCCCTCAGCAAGGCCGTTGCAAGTCCTTGAAATCATGGTACGGCAGAACTGTGACTGCGTCCTGGTGTTCGATGATCCCCACGAACTTCGGGGCATCATTACACCTGTCAATTTTGCATCTGCGATGCTGTTGTATTATCGCGTCTTTCAGACACTGCAACCACTGCAACGGCTGAGGCTCGTGGACCTTGACAGTGAACTTTCGCTCGATGAAGTCTTTTGTCGCGGTGCTCAGACAGCACGCGACGTCATGAGTCAGCCAGTAATTGTTCCGGCGCGGGAACCTGTCGCGACCGCCGTCAAGCTGATGCAGGAATGCGGAGTTGATCATTTGCCGATCCTGGATGAAAAAAATCAGGTCACCGGCGTCGTGAGCCGGAACGATATTCTGATGGCCCTACAGCCGCTCTCGCGTCCCGGACTTCTGGATCATTCGGTTGACCTGCCACCGCTGATTGATCTGCTGGCTTCGGGACAGGAACCAGCGCTCTCTGAGCCGATCTCTGCAGTCGCGAAAGGGCGACTGATTTCCGTGTCGCCAACGTCACGACTTGCCGATGTTCTGGTCAGACTTGCCGAGACCGGGCGTGACATCGTAGTCGTCCAGGACGATGCGCAGATTCAGGGAACGATTTCACTGGCCGACATCGTCCGGGTCTTCCGCACACTGATGCGTCTGCAGTTGCTCAAATCCATGTGATTCCAGAATTGCCCCGATGATGACAGAGTCGCTTTGAATCGAAGGGTCGGAAAATACAGCAGGGAAAGCGGTCAATACAGTTGTTCCACATCGCGGACACGTAGCCAGCCGATGTGGCCGTGGCGGGTTTTCACCTGAGCCCAGCCGCCTCGAGTCGTCAGAATCCGGACGCGGTGACCCTGGGACGCATCCAGTGAAAGCACTGCATCAAACTGCTCCCCGTCGCCTGAGTGCAACGTCATGCTGTTGGCAATGATGATCCCGTTGTCGATTCCCTGTGGTTGAGTCGCCGCCAGCACAGCGGAAGTCAGCGAAGTCGTCAACAGCAGCAGCGGTACAATCGCAAATCGCGAGACAGGAAAACGATAACCGGCCACACGGATGATCTGGAGACTCCAGAACACAACGGATGATATGACCAGCGTCCAGATAATCATGTACATTCCAGCGAAGTCGATCAGCAGACTGTTGCAGGTGCGAATCTTCTGCACGATAGACTGGAGTGACACTGCGTCTCCCGCAGTCGGACTGGTCGCGTTACTCGCCTTTGGCTCATCACCCTTGACCAGAGAATTGGCGAACTCAAGATTGACGGCAAGCTGCCGATCGCCTGGATCAAGCCGTCTCGCGCGTTCATAATTCGCGACGGCGCGGCCAAGCTGATTGCTCTGCAGGCAGGCGTTGCCAAGATTTCTGTAGAGCCGCGCGTTGTGCAGGCCGGCATCGACGAGCAATTGGTATTTCTGGGCAGCGGCGGTGAACAGGTCCATCGCTTCCGCAGAGTCCGTCTTTGTGACACCCGTGCCGCGTGTATACAGATCACCGGCTTCCGTCAGCAGTGTTTGCTGCTGAGGAATGGAAAGTTCGATGACGCCACGAGTCTGTTCCCTGACACTGGCGACGGTCGCAGTGGTGGGCGAAGTTTCCTCCGCTGCGTTAATGCTGCCAGATGAAGACGAGACAATCGCCGCGATGACCAGCATCGAAACCCGTTGGGCCGGGCTGCTGACTTTTAGGACATTCGCGGCTCGGCCTTTTGCCGTGCGTTGTGTGCGACGAACCTGAGATTTGCTGATTGAATTGATCGTGGATTCGATCTGATCCACATGTTCGCGAGCTTCCATCCGGCAATCCGTCAGAACTTGCAGCGATGCCTCGCTGTACTGCGACTGTTCGCAACGCTGAAAAAATGCCTCGACATCAATTGCAGATTTCGTCATGCCGGAAGTCCGCAACGCGCCGATCGCCGTGGCAGACGTCGTACATGTCTGGCCTGTACGACTTCCTATATAATGCGTCAGCGCTGTGACAAGATCGGATGACTCCTTCGCACGTTCAATTGCAGACAAGCAGCGAGTCCTTGTAGACCGGAAACGTGGCAGACGACTCTTCTAGCATTGTCAAGTACCCTTTTTAGAAAGATTTCTGCGACTTTTTTGCGCACCGCGAAATGTCATTTTTCAAAACATTTTTGAAAAACGTTTT
>JAYSPO010001211.1:0-3485 GCA_043722015.1 Candidatus Kuenenia sp.
CAATGGACCGTCCGACGCCCGTTTTGAAACCATAGTACATCGTCGGCAGGCTGGGGATTCCCTTCAATTGGATCCCGTGCATAATGCGACCGTGACGCAACACCACCGCGTCTTCGATGTCATCCGTTTCGACTTCCAGCACCCCGTAAAAGTTGCGGACCATCGCAATCGATTCGGTGTAGTTCATGATTGCCGCCGCGAACACAGTGCCCACGGCCACGAACAGCGCAATCGCCAGTCCGGTCCACAGCATTGGAGGCCGCTGATCTTCCGACGTCCAGCCGCGATCATCGGAGTACACGATCACGGCGATGACGCACGCCGCCAGCAGACCCAGATAGTGTTCCCAGAATGCCGGGAAAATCATCGGTGCCAGCAGACCCACAAACAGGCCTCCGCCAGCGCCACCAGCGGACAGCGTGAGATAAAATGCTGTGAGTGATCCGGGATCAGGCCTCATTCTGGCAAGTTCACCATGGCACAACATGCAGATGCTGAACAAAGTTCCGAAGTAGATCGCCAGCTGCAATGGCAAAAATGTGCGAGACCCGAAACTCTGCAGCCAGCAGACCGCCAGGACCAGCACCGCAGTTCCGAACGCATACCAGTTGCGCCGATACCAGCGGTCACTTTCGAAACACAGGATAAAGGACAACAGGTACAGCGAAAGCGGAATCACCCAGAGGAATGGAATCACAGCGACGTCCTGACAGACCTCGTTCGTTTCTGCCAGCAGCATCGTCGAAGCGACCATTGCCAGCAGGAACCACACGGTGTATGTGCCGATAGTCACAGGCGGGAACTTCAGGTCCACACGTTGTGCTGGTTCGGCATGTTGCCTGAAGTTCTGCGGCAGACGCCACAGTCGCATGACGCACGCCACACACAGCGCCGTAAACAGGCAGAAGCCGACCGACCAGCTGTTTGCCTGAATCGAAATCCGCATCAGCGGCTCGAACAGAATCGGATATGACAATAGCGCCACCAGCGATCCAGCGTTCGACAGGGCGTACAACCGATACGGCGAAGTGGTGGGCTCTATCAGACTGAACCAGCGTAACAGCAGTGGTCCGGTGGTGGACAGGATGAAATACGGCAATCCCACTGTCGAAAGTAACAGCCATGCGATCCGAAGTGTCGGTGATTCGGCCCCGACAGGTTTCCATGCGATCGATGGCAGAATGTTCAGAAACGCCAGAGACACAACCACGAGCAATACGTGCAGAATTGCCTGCCAGCGCGTCGGCAGCTTTGCCGTGAGCAGGTGCGAATACATGTAGCCACCGCACAACAGCGTCTGAAAAAACAACATGCATGTTGTCCAGACACTGGGTGTCCCGCCAAACCACGGCAGGATGGCTTTGCTGATCAGCGGCTGAATCTGAAACAGCAGGAACGCGCTGACGAAAACCGTGGTGGCAAACAACACTCCGGTTCTGGGCATCGGCTGACGTGGCTGCGTCATGGTGTTTGACTCATGCGATCTCGTGCTCTGTCAATCGTGTCTTGATGTGTGCCACTGGCTCTGCCAGTGCTTCCTGTAAATGCGGCGCACTGGCAGAGCCAGTGGCACACAGCCCATCGATCCATTGCTGACAGCGCACTAGCCCATCCCCATTTTCGCGATTGCTTCCTGCAAGCCGGGGACGTTCATGCCTTCAGCGATGTCGGCCATTTCGGCTGCTGCCGCCGATTTGGATTTCTGGAGTGCGTCATTGGTGGCAGCGTGGACCAGTTGCTCGATCATCTGGCGATTGCCTGACGCGATGAGGTATTGATCAATCGAAACGCTGAGCACGTTCATTTCACCACTGACGACAATTCGCACAAGATCCGGCCCGGCACTGCCTTCTGACCGTTGCTTGCTGACTCGTTCTTTTGCTGCCGCCAGCTTGCCCTTAATTTCACCGGCCTGCTGCATCATGTTCGCAATGTTTTTCAATCCACCAAGCATTCTGGATCCTTTTTCAAATTCTGAATTCTGACTCAGGCGAGCGACTGGAACTTTCTTACCTGCGCCGGAGCTGAATTCGTAAGAATTCAGTCCTTGTGTTTGAAGATCTGAATTCTTGAGAATTCAAATACGCGAAAACGACTCATTCGTCTGCAT
The DNA here is from genome assembly GCA_043722015.1 of Candidatus Kuenenia sp. GTDB lineage: Bacteria > Planctomycetota > Planctomycetia > Planctomycetales > Planctomycetaceae > SXXK01. Next base: position 2,111 of record JAYSPO010001211.1, read on the forward strand.
CGTCACTCTCAGTGGTCGCCAACTGCATGGCTGGCGCGGCGGTGATTCTAACAACCGTCGCGGCGAATGCTCCCATCACTTCACGTACAAACAAATCACTGGTGGGATCCACTTCCCCCATCAGATTGCGAAGCGGTGGAGCTGGTGGTGAAACAGATTCAACACGTTGCCCTCTTGAATTCGATGGTGCCGGATGTTCGGGAGTTTTCTCAACCGTCGGACTGGATGGTGGAAGATCCGAGGCAGTCGCTTTTGCGGATGTCTTTTGGGGTGCCGTCAGTCGCAAGGCGATAGAAACCGAACGTCCTGTCAGTCGCAGAATTTCAGCTTCGATGCGACCGCGATTGTCGGCCTGATCGAGCGCCTTTCTCGCAAATTCACTGGTGGAGTCCAGTAAAATTTCAAGGCGATTTTCTGAACCCAGCTGCAGTCCACTGGCCTGTCTGAAGCCTGCAGAAATCGTCAGTCCCAGCGTACTCAGGAGTTTTTGGAATAACGCCGGACAATTCTCCTGCGTGAGTTCGATCTCAGGTGCAACGGCGACGGGTGTCTCGGCCAAAATCGGCGAAACACCCGTGATGTCTGTGGACGGATCAGACTGGTCTTTCGGATCATCGTCGTTGGTTACCGTGGTGCCCGCCGGTGGTGTGATGTCCGCAGTCTTCAGTGGCTCAGCGTTTTTTTTTTCTGCCGTCGGCAACGCAGCAGCGGGCGATGCAGAAACCGGCGGTGCCGCCAAATGTCCCGTTGGCATCTCGGGCAGTGCTGGTAATCGCCCCGACAACAGATCGCTGATGGCGCTCAGGTTTTCGAGCAGGCTCAACTGCACCATCGCCATTTCGAGAACCGTCCGCGCGAACGTACTGCGGAACATCTGGTTCTTGCCGTTCGACAGAATCTGAAACGCGGCCATTACGGAATGCATACTCAATCGCGCCGCCTGCTTCATCAGCGTTTCACGATGACGCGTCGCCACGCTGCACAGAGAAACCGCATCTCCGCCACTCAACGTGACCATCAGGTCACGCACATATCCGATGGCCTGATCCATCAGTTCGCCGGGCTGCACACCAGTCGCGAATGACTCATCCAGTTGGGCCAGCACTTCTCCTGGACGATGTTCAACAATCGCATTGAACAGATTGACCAGCCGTTCGTCACCAGCGGTTCCCAGCATCCGGTGGACGTCTTCAGCCGACACGGTGCCATCACTGAACGCCAGCAATTGATCAAACAGCGACTGACTGTCGCGCATCGATCCACGTGCTCGACGCGCGACCAGTTCCAAGGCGTCTTCCGAAACTTCAAAGCCTTCGATTTTGGCAATTTCACGTAGTCGGTCTGCGATCGAGATATCGTTGATGCTGGAAAAATC
>JAYSPO010001212.1:0-1595 GCA_043722015.1 Candidatus Kuenenia sp.
ACCTGTCAGAGCAACCAAAATCCAGCGAATCGCTGAATCTCGGCCTAGTAAACCGATTCTAAACGATTCGCTCCAACAAGTGGAGAGAAATCGTGGCGAGAAAAGACTTCGGGCTCGTTCGAGACAAATTCGCAAATGACGACGGACTGCCGTTCGGCCGACTCCTGACTCGCGAGCATGTTTTGCGTGTTCTGGAATCTGAGGGGCACAAATACCGCCAGCGAGTGTTCTGTCCGCTCGTTACGCTCTGGGCATGGCTTTCGCAATCGCTGTCGCAAGACAAGAGCTTGAATGAAGCCGTATCCAGAATCCTCGCCAATCGCGTTGCAACTGGCCTGCCAGCTTGCTCCGCATCGTCAGCCAGCTATTCAGACGCACGCAGTCGTTTCCCGGCTGCCGTGATGGAACGCCTTGCGAAAGAGATCGGACGCAACGTCCACGATTCCGCCAATGATGCTTGGCACTGGCATGGACGCGAAGTGTTTCTGGTGGACGGCACCGGTCTGTCGATGCCAGACACGAAAGAGAATCAGCTTAAATACCCTCAAATCAAGTCCATCAAAAAGGGGCTCGGGTTTCCGGTCATGCGTGCTGTCGCGATGATTTCGCTCTCGACGGGCGCAGTTGTTGACTTCAAATTCGCGGCTCACGAAGGAAAGGGAACCGGCGAAAGTTCATTGCTTCGCAAAATGATGGACACGGTGAGCGAAGGCGACATTCTGGTTGCAGACCGTTATTACCCGACCTACTTCACTGTTGGTACTCTCTTGCAGCAGGGGGCCGACATGCTGTCAATCAGCCATGTGTCGCGCAACGTCGATTTCAGTGAAGGAATTCAACTTGGCGAGTGTGACCACATCGTCGAGTGGCACAAGCCCGTCTATCACACACGCGATGCCCGAATCAGCCGTGAGGAATACGACGCCTTGCCGGAAACCATTGCTGTGCGTGAGTTCGTAATAGACATAGAGGGTCGGAATGGTGGGCAAGAGCAGGCAGTCGTAATCAGCACAATGGTCGACCCTTCGATTCCGCAAAGCGAATTGTCTGATCTGTACTGGCGACGATGGAATTGCGAACTCGACTTGCGGTCCATCAAGCAATCGATGCACCTTGACGTCCTGCGTTGCAAAACGCCCGAAATGGTCGCGAAGGAAATCTTCGTTCATCTACTGGCGTGGAACCTGCTGCGTGGCGTGATGACCGAATCGGCTAAGCGAAATGATTTGATGCCGCGACAGATTAGCGTCAAGGGAGCAATGCAGAGTGTCGAAAGTTTCACGCCTGCAATGATGGCGACAGATGCTGGCGAAGTGCTGTATGATGCACTCTTGACAACGGTGTCAGCGCACCGTGTTGGAAACCGCAAGGGGCGACAGGAACCGAGAGCTACAAAACGCCGTCCTTCGTGGCGTACATACATGATGAAGCCGCGAAACGAGCACCATCGGAAATTGCAATCGGAAGTCAATTCCTTATCCTAGTGCCATTCGCGTCACCGGCTTCGTTGTGGGGGACATTGTCGTCACGAACGGCACATCGGGAATCTTCACTGTCGTTGACGGAGATACTTACACGCTCGCGGTCACTCCAGT
>JAYSPO010001213.1:0-3066 GCA_043722015.1 Candidatus Kuenenia sp.
GCACGATCTCGTTAACGAATAATATTCGTCAATTCTTCCAGCACACGATCGGTCACGGTGATCGTTCTGGCATTGGCCGAAAAACCACGCTGGGCGATAATCAGCCGTGTGAACTCCAGTGCCAGGTCAACGTTTGAGCCTTCCAGTTGTCCGGAACGCAGGGCCCCGCGACCGCCACTCAAAGGCGTACCGACCTCCGGGTTTCCGCTCGCCAAAGATGCCTGAAAATAGTTGCCGCCCACAGCCGAAAGTCCATTCACATTTCTAAACGTCGCCACTGCCATCTGTCCCAATGCAATTTGAAGGCCGTTGGACGCGAGCCCGAACACGGTTCCGTCAGTATCGATATGCACGTCGCTCAGTTTTCCCGGCGAGAATCCGTCCTGACTGACTTCCAATGCGGAAGAAGTTCCCAACTGAGCCAAACCGTTAATCGTGCCGGGGACGCCGAACGAAAGATCCATCGTTTGTGTCGCCTGCTGGCCCGCAAAACGAAACTCGATGTTTGCATCCCCAGTGCCTGTGCCCAGAACCTGAGCAAATGTGCCGTCGTCGAGGAAAGTGATTCCATTTACCTCGCCATCCAGGACCACTCCGTCACTCGCGTCCATAGATGCCAGCATGTTCCATGATTCGTCCACCTGCCTGGTGAACTCCAGTCCGACGGAGTGTGCCGCACCGCTGGCATCATAAAATTCCACCTCTCGCGAAACTTTTTCACCGTCCCTTCCGATCGCCTTGATGACGAACTGATGCTTGTCAAAACTAGACTTGCCCGCGTTACCATCGCTGTCTGCCAGGACAACATTCAGCTTTGATGGGCCGGTCTTTTCGTCGATCGCAGTCAGGTTTCCATCTGCTTCAAGTGTCACCGTCGTCCCTGAAAAAGCCGAGTTGAGCGCAGCAATCAGATCTCCAACAGTCGCGGTCGATGCATCAGCAATCGTGAAGCTCGCGACGTCAGGAGCACTGCCATTTGCTTTCTTCCCGGTGAAGTTGATAATGTCTCCATCGACGTACTTTGGCGAGTTGTCATCGAGATCGATCAGTCTGGTTGCTGCTGTGGCCGCTGATCCGCCTGACAAAAATGGCGACACAGTGGCATTTTTTTGAGCCACAGGCACCTTGGCAAGCGACGACAGATTGCCGGCAAGTGAAACGAGCTGCGTCGCTTTTCCGGCAATACTTGCTCCCAGTGGAATATAGATCCCGGTGTCGCCTGGCGTTTGAAATGACGGATTGATACCGTCGGGGTCGCCGAGCGTCCCGAATCGCTGAACCAGATTTCCCGTCGCGGGATCGGCCAGATAGCCGCGTTCATCGAGTGAGAATGCACCTGCGCGCGTGAAGAGTGTATTGTTCCCTGACTTCGTAACAAAGAATCCGCTGCCATCGATGGCCAGATCCGTCGGTTTCCCGCTCGCTTCAAGATTTCCCTGCTGAAAGTCCCGATCGACCTGAGACAAACGACTTCCGGTTCCGATCTGGACGGCATTCACACTTCCCAGCAGACCGGAGGACGAGGATGACGCACCGCGTTGAACTTCATACATCAGGTCCGAAAAGAGCACGCGGGACGCTTTGAACGACGTGGTATTCAGGTTCGCCAGATTGTTGCCGACGACTTCGAGCATCTTCTGATGACCGCGAAGGCCCGAGATACCCGTGAGCAGTGAATTGGCCATTGTTCAAATTCCATTCTTGAATTAAGCGAAGTGTCACCCATGGTCGAAGACCAGGTGTTTCAAATTCCCCGGCCTGACTGCCTGGTCTACGAACACGGGTCACACAAGATAGTCTCGAATGTTCGAAATGCTTTTTCGAGACCTTACAAATATCCAGCCGCCGATCTTACTGCTTCTGCATAACCCGCCACTGAATTTACCGCCGCCGATTGTTCTTCCACACTTACAATACTGGCGATGGGTATGAACTGATCACCGATTCGCACCAGGATCGAACCGTGATCGGGCTTGATCTGATCCACCACACCAACGTCTCCCTCGTCAGCCCCATACCGCACGCTTTTTCCGAGCAGTCCTGCCCCGGCATTGAGCGACTGCAGCGTCGACAGGGAGCTGTTGCCGTTGTTACCTTGAGTCACCCCGATCAACGTATCCAGCTTGGTGCCAAGCCCCGTGAACTGCGAATTCATGCTCTGCAGACTTTCCACAGACGAAAACTGAGCCAGCTGTGCCAGGAAGTCTTCCTGCTTCGCAGGGTCGAGTGGATCCTGATGCTGTAGTTGAGTCGCAAACAGCTGAAGATATTGGTTCTGCCCGACAAGCGGGTCAAACGATGTGCTCGACATTTCAGGTCCTCCTGACCGACTATGCTCTGAAACTTAAACCGTATGTTGAGTCCGGTGTGGTGATTCGCCCGACGTTTGTGTTCGCAGGGATCGAACTGCGCGAACCACGGTGAACCGGGTTCGTCAGATTCTCGGATCTGCGTGACCCCTCGTTTTGTTGCTGCCCCTGTGAAAATTGATTGCCGGACATGTCCGCCCGCAGAAACTCCAGCGACTTCAGATTCATCTGTTGACCGCGCAGGTGAGATTCAATTTCCTGGCCTCGAGCAAACAACATGTCCATCGTGACGGCTTCGCGAGCGGTGACTCGAACGGCAAGGCCCTCGAGTGTCTTTGACAATTCGATCGTCATCTCGCCAAGTTCCGGCGGGTCAAGGCGGACCGAAAGAGTATCATGCGATCGCACGCCGTTGCGTTCAATATGCTCCATGATCGCCTGTGAAACCTGATTACTCAACGGTTGCCGCATCTCGCCGGAGATTGAGGTTGCAAGGTCCGGCAATGAGTGTGCGGCATTCGGCTGCACCATATCGCTTCGCACAGCGTCGTACGACGGCAGAGCAGCATGTGGCTCGCGAACGATGGAAAATGCTGAGTTGTCTGGAACCGCAGGAGTCGACGCGAAAGACGTTCGGCCTCTGACAGGTTTAGTCATCAACTCAATGTTCTTTGATGCAACGGGGACACTTGAAGCCTGAAAGCCTGATTTTGAATTCGAAGCCAACACCTGATCCGACGTGACCACGATGGATGAC
>JAYSPO010001214.1:0-10411 GCA_043722015.1 Candidatus Kuenenia sp.
GCATAAGTTCTTTCGTTTAACGGCGAGCCGCAGGCGTAGGCGGAGCAAGCTGGATTCGCCTACGCCTGTGGCTCGCCGTTAAACGATTTGTACCAACATACATCTGACGGGGTGCTTATTTCGTTGTTTTGGCGGTTCAGCGTACGAAAACGACCGTCCGAGTCTTTGTGCCCAGGGGCCTGGCTGAATTCGCAATCACATTTTATGGGGCGGTTGCCCATGACCGACTGGCACCAGTCAGAGATTATTCTTCCGGCGTTTCCTCGCGGATGTCATCTGATCACGCAGCACGTGATTCAGGATCTTTCATCCCTGAAGCGATGCCGCCTGGGGCTGATGCACGTATTTATTCAGCACACGTCGGCGTCACTGACAATCAATGAAAACGCCGACCCGGATGTACCCGTTGACCTGGGCATGGCGCTGGATCGGTTGGCACCTGAATCCTGGCCATACCGGCACACGTGCGAAGGACCGGATGACATGCCGGCCCACGTGAAAGCTACGCTCACCGGGTCATCCGTTACGATCCCGATTGCCAACGGTCGCCTGTTGACCGGTACATGGCAGGGGATTTATCTTTGCGAACACCGCAATCAGGGTGGACGACGAAGGTTGATCGTCACGATCCAGGGCGAATTCAACGACTGAATCACACGCTACTTCGACTGTCCCGGATTGGTTGAAAAAGGTGTCTGGAACTCTCCGGCATTAGTTTTCCGCGGTGTTTTCTGATGCCTCCAAAGTTCCAGACACCTTTTTCGACGCGATTCCATGCTCCTGAGAGTGAATCTGGGACAGTCGAACTACTCAGCGACGTTTCCTGCCGGACTTCTTTCCCGTTCGACGGCCCTTCGATGCGAATCCGGGGCTGTCGGAATCGTCTTCGTCAGGGACGGGTTCTCCCATTCTCTTCTTCAATTCGTGAATGCGGTCTCTCAGCTGGGCCGCGCGTTCGAAATCCAGTTGCTCGGCCGCAGCCAGCATTTCGCTTTCAAGTTCCCGGATGAACTCCAGCGTGACAAACTGTGATTCCGCTGTGATGCCCACAGACTCCCGTTCTACGCGGCGTGCCTGAATTTCTTCTTCAATCCCTTTGCGAATGGCTTTGCGAATCGTCTCCGGCGTGATCCCGTGTGCGGTGTTGTATTCCGTCTGCAGTTTACGACGTCGGTTTGTTTCATCGATCGCCTTTTGCATGCTGTCCGTGACTTTGTCGGCATACAGGATCACTTTGGAATTCACATTTCTGGCCGAACGACCGATCGTCTGAATCAGACTTGTTTCGCTGCGCAGAAAGCCTTCTTTGTCGGCATCCAGAATCGCAACCAGCGAAACTTCCGGCAGATCCAGTCCCTCACGGAGCAGATTCACGCCGATCACGGCATCGAATTTTCCTTCCCGCAGTTCGCGCAGAATCTCCACCCGTTCCACGGCATTCAATTCGGAATGCAGCCATTCGCAACGAATCGATTCTTCCTTCATGTACTTCGTCAGATCTTCTGCCATCCGTTTGGTCAGCGTCGTCACCAAAACGCGTTCATTGATCGCTGCTCGTTCCCGAACCTGTTCCATCAGGTGCTGCACCTGGCCTCGCGCGGGAATGACGAAAATTTCCGGGTCCACCAGACCTGTCGGACGAATCACCTGTTCGACAACTTCGCCTCCGGTCTGGTCGAGCTCCCAGTTTCCCGGAGTCGCTGATACAAAGACGCGATAGGACGGTTTGCTGTTCCATTCGTCAAATTTCAGCGGACGATTGTCTTTCGCCATCGGCAACCGAAATCCATGATCCACCAGTGTCGTCTTGCGTGCCTGGTCTCCGGCGTGCATCGCTCGAATCTGAGGCAGTGTCGCGTGTGATTCATCGACGAAGATCAGGAAATCCTCCGGAAAGAAGTCATAGAGCGTATAAGGCGGTTCCCCCGGTTTCCGCCCGGCGAGCGCCCGACTGTAATTTTCGATGCCGGGACAGAATCCTGTCTCTTTCATGAGTTCCAAATCATGCCTGGTCCGCGCGGCCAGCCGCTGCGCTTCCAGCAGTTTGCCTTCTTTGCGGAACACTTCCAACGTAGCGTCGAGTTCCACACGAATCTCGTCGAGGGCTGCGTCGATGCGGCTTTGAGGCAGGACAAAGTGCTTAGCCGGATAGATATAGATTTCCCTGAGAGACTGAGATTCCTTGCCCGACACCGGATCAATCATACTCAGCTTTTCAATCTCGTCGCCCCACAATTCAATGCGGTAGGCGAACTCTTCATACGCCGGCCAGCATTCAATCACATCACCGCGGACACGGAATTTGGCGCGAGCCGGATCGAAGTCATTTCGATCGTAATGAATATCAATCAGTCGCATGAGCAGCTTGTCGCGATCGACTTGTTGCCCGACATGCAACGGAATCATCATACTCAGGTAATCTTTGGGCGAACCCAGACCGTAAATGCAGCTCACGCTGGCTACGACGATCACGTCATTTCGGCTGACCAGAGCACTTGTCGCCAGCAATCGCAGCCGATCAATTTCCTCGTTGATCGACGCGTCCTTTTCGATATAGATGTCGCGCTGCGGAATGTAGGCTTCCGGCTGGTAGTAGTCATAGTAGCTGACGAAGTAGGTGACCGCGTTGTTCGGGAAGAACTCACGGAATTCACCATACAGCTGTGCGGCCAGTGTCTTGTTGTGCGAAAGTACCAGCGTCGGTTTTTGCACATGCTGGATCACGTTCGCCATGGTGAACGTCTTGCCGGACCCCGTCACACCCAGCAACACCTGGGTGCGCTTGTCGTCGTTGATGCCTTTGATCAGAGATTCAATGGCAGCTGGTTGATCTCCGGCCGGAGCGAACTCACTGACCAGTTCGAACTTCTGATTCTTGTGCGACATGTCAACCGTACTGCGACCTGTTCATGTGTGGGATGGACATTCTTGTCCGTCGCATGGCGATGCAACACGACCGAAGCCAGGCGTCTCATAACTCGGTAATTGTCATGCTGGCGGACGTTCTTTGGTCAGGACTCGGACATGAATGTCCAATGTACACGAGCTGCAGCTGGCGTCACAGTTTTGGTCGACTGATATTTTTCTTCTGTTGCCGCTGTCGTGCCTGTTGTTGACGCTGTTCTTCTTCAGCAGCAAACTGCGGACCGCGGTTCGCATTGCCAGCGGCCATTTGAGCGATCGGCATTTGGCCTTCCACCCATTCCCAGCCGAGCGGATCACGCAACTCGACCTTAGCCAGATATGCCCACGGTGTGCCAGGATGTTCAACGATGACGCGATTCAGATACTCCAGCGCCTTGTCGTTCATCTTGCGAACGTTTGCACCAGCATTGATGGTTTCCGCCGGGACCAGATTCCACTGGTTGCTTTCGGGCTTTTCAAATCTTTTTGGATTGGACTTCATTTCCGCAAGCACCGCATTGTATCCGAACGTACGCACGCGCATGGCCAGAATGCGGCCCATCGCCAGATCAAATCCCGCTCGCCAGCGATCGGAATCGAGTTTGTCGCGGTGTTTTTCGCCTGCTTCCAGAATCGTATGAGTCCGTGTCAGAAAATAGTCGAGGACGGCCAACGGTTTTTGAGCTTCAGTGATCTGTTCGCGCAGGATGTTGTCGTTATTGGCCTGGAAAACTCGCTGAGGAATCGGCACGTCTTCGGTCATTGCCTGTTGAGCTGCTGCGACCAGCGCCTGTTTGGCGAGATTGCCCTGGAGCTGCTTCATATACTCCACCTGCGGTCGATAATCAGGAGCATATTGCCGCATAATCTGCGGGTCCCATTTGTCGCCAACGGCGTCGTCTGCGATCAGGAAAATGCCACCTGTTTCGGCGGTCAATCGAGACAACGTGTACGGTCCGTAGCCTGATGACATGCGCGTCAGATCACGGGGCGTATTTGTCCAGAACGGCAAGTCCAGGCCTTCGGCCATGGCCGTTTCGGGGCCCTGATCGACAGGAATGTCTTCTTCAAAGTTTTCACCGTCGAATTCCCACTTGTATCGCACGAAGCCTTTCTCGCGACCGAAGATCGACGCATTTCCGATGCAGTAAACTTTGATCCCGTCGCGAGTGCATCGTTTGACAATTGATTCCAGGGCCTGAAAGTCGTCACCGCGTTCGTCGGTCACGATGATGATCATCATGTTCGCCCGCATCTTGCGCTTGAAAGGCGTAAAGATCTTGAGTGCTTCATCCACCGCCGCAAAAACATTTTCTTTGCCGGATTCGTCGTTCTTGATGCTCTTGACAGCGTTCATGAGTTCGGTGATATCACTTGTCGGTTCTTTGACCAGGACATGAATATTCTCACCATAACCAATGATGCCCGTTTTCAGTGCGCCCTGAGTATCAAGGTCGTCCATGAGTCCGAGCTGACGATAGATGCTGTCGAAGCGATTTGTGATCAGTTCACGCCGGGCTTCCAGCGACAATGATTCGTCAAACAACCAGACAGGAAGTGTCTTGCGTTGACGAAGCGAAGAGGCGATCTCCAGCGTGATTCGATCGACAGCACCTTCGGTTCCACCCGCCTGTTCAGTCGTGCCGGTCAGGTCGATGGCGTCCAGCACTTCAGCTTCGTTCGGCGAGGCCATTGACTCAAACTGAGCAATCCGTGGATTGACGAGTTCATCCTGAATCTGTTCGACCTGTTCGAGATGATTGTCCATACCTCGATCCTGAGCCACCGCAGCGGATTCGCCCTGGATATTGAGCGTACTTAGACTGCCGAGTGTTTCCGTCGGATTACTGGAGAGCTCGTAAACTTCCTGTCGAACTTCTTCAGGTTCAATGGTTGAGGTGAGGTTGATTTCCGGCAGAATAATATCGGGCAGTGTGATCATCGCCACCAGCAGAATCACGCCGGCGTGGACAAGCAGACTTATGCCCCAGGAGGGCACTGCATCAAGAATTGACCACACCGCTGAATCGACGTCCGATTCGAGCGGATCCGCAACGGAAGTTGGTGTCGCATCTATACTGCTCACGTTGATGTCCTCAGGCTGACGGTCGCTTGTTCAATTGTCGTCAGCCACTGTGATGTCGCACGAATTACAAAACCTGTCCATCGGGAAACTTCGACAAAATCGTACCTCGTAATCCACATGGAAGCAATGTTTTGAACCCAATCTATGTCATTCCAAGCCACTTTTGTCAAATTTCGCTGATGGGATCCGCCAGACGATTCATACAAAAAACCTGTATTTCCCAATGAACAACGCGCTGGAGGCTGTCGATGTTCGTCAGATTTCGGGCGCTGCAGGGCATTGTTTTCCTGCATTCTGCCCAGTTCTGCACCTTGCCGTTCAATCAATTCAAGTGCCACACTATGATCCTCGCAATGACGTGGGTTTTCTCCTGGGCCTGGCAAGCTGGAAACTTACCCCAGGTCGAAATCCTCACAGGAACACCGGCCCCGCTTTCCTGATTGTCTAAAACTCAACGATACCGCACTTGGTTGGCATTGGCTCGTTTAACCGCATGCCCAGCGGGCCACGTGGGTCGTATTTGAGATTTGAAATTTGAATTTGAGATTTGAAATTTGAAGCGAGGGGCGTTACCCGCGCCGTTAAACGAATGTGCCATCCTCAACCGCTCACGGCATAACGCGAATGTTCCTGCTCAAACTCCGACAACTGTTCGAATACATCTTTTTTCAGACACTGCTCTTCGTTGTGAAGTGTCTGCCAGTTCACGCGAGCGTCGTGTTGGCAAAGAGTCTGGCGTGGATGATGGTACGCATCGTCCCGAAGAAGTTAAGTCGCTCTGACGTGGCGAAGGAAAATCTGAAACTGGCGTTCGGCGAATCAATGTCAGATGCTCAGGCAAATCGCATCATTCATGGGATGTGGTTGCACCTGTTCCGCATGGTGTGTGAAATCATTCAACTTCCCCGCCGCTTCCGCCTCGCCACTTGCGGGGATGTCCTGGATTTTCAACGTCGCAACGACTGCGTCCGAGCACTTTGTGCCGATCGGCCAGTCTTGTTTCTTGGAGGCCATTTTGGAAACTGGGAAATCAGCGTCAATTCTTTCGGATACTTCGGGTTTCCGATGGGAGTGGTCACGCGACAACTGGACAATCCATACCTGCACAAGTGGTTCAAAGGATTTCGTGAGTCCACTGGGAATTCTCAGATCCTGAAACAGGGAGCAGGCGAAGAACTCGCCGACATCATGGAACGACGCGGCATGGCATCGTTGCTGTGCGATCAGGACGCGGGACGCTCAGGTGTATTTGTCGATTTCTTCGATCGACCGGCGTCAACGTTTAAGTCGATCGCTCTGCTGGCGCTGCAGTACAACGCCATAATCGTGGTTGGCGGTGCGTTTCGATTGCCGGAAACTTCGCAAAGAGACTGCCGCTGGATCCGATTCAATCTGGCGACACAGGACGTCATCGATGCTGCGGATTTCCAGGGTGCCAACGGCATCAACGAACTGACGCAGCGGTTCACGACGTCGTTGGAGGCCTTGATTCGAAAAGCACCCGAACAATACTTCTGGGTTCATCGCCGCTGGAAAACTCCCCCGGATGCCAGGAAAAGACGAAGGGAAGCTGCAGCCGCGTGAGATTCCTACGCGGCGCGTGTGACCCGATAATCCGGCAAATACATCAGGTTTCCGTTTTCATGCGTCTGGTGCGCCGGCACGCAATCACTGATGAGTTGTGTGCCGCTGACTCTGCAAGTGCTATCCATTTAATTGCTGGAAGCACTGGCAGAGCCAGTGGCACACATCAATACACGACTGACAGAACACCAGTCGCGTTCGATTGTGAAATTTGGGGGCAAGAATCAACGCCGATGAACTCTCACCGAAATCCAGGACCGCACCCGTTATACATTGCGGAAGGCTCAGCTGTTTGTGAGACCAAGATCCCTTTGTGTATACTTCACGCTGTCGAAAATGAGTTCGGCGAGCGGAGCGGCGTGAGCCCTCCGGTACTTTGGCTTTGTACCGGCAAGCTGACGCATGCCGCTCGCCAATTCTCTGACACATGACCGCGCGGAGTTTAACATGCGAACCCGTTTGAAATTTTCTCCATAACTATTGAAGGATTCGAAGTATGAGATTCGTCAGTTCACTTTTCGCTGTGATCGCCGCAGTCGTTGCCCTGAGCCTTGTGGACTCAACGCCTGACAATGCCCAGGCCGGATATTCGCCAGTTGCCTCGACAGACGATGCCGCGCCGGTTGAAGACAGTATGCATGAATTCATGGAGTACGTTTTTCAGCCGACTTACCTGCGACTCAAAGCCAACATGGCGGTCGCTCCAGCCGACAACAAGGGCTGGAAAGCGGTGAAATCCGATTCACTCATTCTAGCCGAAAGCTGCAATCTGCTGTTCGTTCGAAAGCCTGATGAGCATGGAGAAGACTGGACCAGACATGCAACTGCTTCAAAGACCCATGGCGCGGAATTGTACAAGGCCGCGAAAGAGAAGAATTTTGCAGCAGCGACAACGGCGTACAAAACGATGCTCAACAACTGCAACGCCTGTCACAAACAGTTTGAAGACGGCAAACACATTCTGCAGCCCTGAAATTTCGGCCGGCAGCACGTAACGGAGTACGACACAGCGTGGCGTCATGGCTTCGACGATTTCCGTGGACGATCTTTATCGTCTGCCTTGCGATCACCGTTCTGGGATTGTGTGGTCTCGTTCGCGCTGATGAACTGTACGGTCGAACGCAACTTGTCGAACGGCAAATGGTCTGGTTGTTTCTCGCGATGCTGGCCATGCTTGCGGTCCTGGTGGTTCCGTATCGATTGTTGAGCCAATTGAGTCCATGGTTCTTTCTGGCAACGTTATTGTTGTTGGCGGTGACGCTGTTCATGCCGCCCATCAACGGATCGCGACGATGGATTCCGCTGGGGCTGTTTGACTTTCAAGCCAGCGAACCCGCGCGGCTGGCTTATATCATGGCGTTGGCTGCGTACCTGATGTATCGCTCAACTCAAAGGAACATCGCAGGACTCTTGCCGCCATTGTTGATGGCATTTTTTCCGATGCTGCTGATCGTACGCGAACCGGACCTGGACACCGCGTTGTTGTTTCTGCCCATTCTGTACGCCATGCTGTTTGCCGCAGGTGCCCGCACGAAACACCTCGCCGCCGCCGCCATCCCTGGTCTGATATGCCTGCCGCTGCTCTGGACTCAAATCAGCTCCGAACAGCAGTCACGAATCGTCTCTGTGTTCACTCAATATGACGGCGGTTCCGCACCGGCGGGTGATGGTTTTCATCTGCATCAGTCAAAGCAGATTCTGGCACTTGGAGGCTATTGGGGCAGCAGCAATCAGGAAGAACCACCGATCGATGATCCGGCGGCATGGCAGCTCCCGGCATCACGGACGGACTTTATTTTTGTGATGATCGGCGAACGCTTCGGCTTTCCCGCCTGCGCTGTTCTGCTGATGCTGTATTGTGTGTTGGTCTGGAAAGGCCTGCAAGTCGCACGACGGACGCGTGAACCCTATGGCAGACTTGTCTGTGTCGGGGTGATCACGCTCATCGCTGTGCAGACAATCCTGAATACTGGAATGACAGTCGGACTGTTACCGATCACCGGGACCACACTGCCACTTTGCAGCTATGGCGGCAGCAGTTTGATTTCTACATATGCCGGCATCGGTCTTGTGATGAACATCGCGATGCGGCAAGGATACGAAGTCACAGGAGAACCGTTTATGTTTCGACGCGAAAAGAGCACATGAGTCAGGTTTTGGGTACGCTGGCGGCACGAGCGTATGTAGGATGGACATTCATGTCCGTCGCATGGCCATGAAACGCTGTCGAAGCGAGGGTTACTGTGCCTTGACAGCCGTTCGAAAATGCGACAGTGTCTCGCGAATCTCTCGGACATGAATGTCCAAGCTACAGGAATCGCAAAACCGAACCAAGCGCAACAATGCTGTCAACTGTCCGGGCCCGATGCCGCGACTTGCTACAATCCTGTGATTGTTCGCATCTGTGAATTATTGTGGACATCCGAAAGCAGGAGCGTCATTGATGAACCCCCAGTCCGCCCCACCTGCCCCGAAGCCGTTTGTAGAAGATGTTGAGGTCGTTGGCCATATCATCGACAGCCTGTTGCTGCCAAAAATCCTCGACGCGATCATGGCTCACAAAGGCACGTTCGAGATCCGGAAGATTACCGTCGGACAGCGACGCCTTGATCCAAGCTACGCGCTGGTTCAGGTGCAGGCCGACACAGAAGAACAACTCGACCAGATCCTCAATACAATCTCCGACCATGGAGCCGTGCCCGTCGTCACAAGCGACTGTCGGACGTTTGCGGCGGATGTCGCGGGTGCTTTTCCGGAAGGCTTTTACAGCACCACGAATCAACGGACCGAAGTCCGGATGCAAGGCCACTGGATTCCCGTCGATCTGCAGGAAATGGACTGCGGCATTGTCGTGGATGTTGATCGCCAGACGGCAGAATGCGTCCCGATGCTGGATGTCCGCATTGGTCAGCAGATCATCGTGGGGCACGCAGGAGTCCGCGTCTTTCCCGAGGAACGCAGTCAGTCGGAAGGCGGATTCGAATTCATGGACAGCCCGGTCTCGACCGAAAAACCGAAACGCGTCGCCGCCCGACAGGTGGCCGAGTGGCTGATCAGGACAAAACGCAGTGGCGGCAGGACACTGGTCGTGGGCGGGCCGGCCATCGTGCATACTGGCAGTGGCAGGTATCTCTGTGAACTCATTCGTCGCGGTTATGTGCATCGCCTGTTCGCGGGCAATGCGCTGGCCACACACGACATCGAGCAATCGATCTATGGCACCAGCCTGGGAGTGCATCTCGAACGCGGTGATATCATTCCGTCGGGTCACGAGCATCACCTGCGGACGATCAACACCATTCGTCGCGCCGGTGGAATCCGGCCTGCTGTCGAGCAGGGTCTGATCAAGTCTGGCATCATGTATGAATGCGTCCAACACCACGTCGACTATCTGCTGGCCGGCAGCATTCGCGACGACGGTCCGCTGCCGGATGTGATTACAGATGCCGTGGTCGCTCAGAGACAGATGCGTGAACGAATTCGCGATGTCACGTTCTGCCTCATGCTTTCAACGATGCTCCACTCCGTGGCCGTCGGCAATCTGCTTCCCGCCTGGGTGCAGGTTGTCTGTGTGGACATCAATCCGTCTGCGGTCATCAAACTGGCAGATCGCGGCTCCTTTCAGACGGTGCCGGTTGTGACCGACATTGAGCCTTTCCTGCGCGCCCTGCTGGAAGAGATCAATCGGCTGGAAGCCGAGATGAAGTAACCCGTAATCCGCTGACCAGGAAGTAGTCGAGTCATGAATCACGCGCCACCACGTATCCTGATGTGCCGACCCGATTACTTTGGAATCGAATATGAGATCAATCCATGGATGGACCGGGCTCATCCGGC
>JAYSPO010001215.1:0-1860 GCA_043722015.1 Candidatus Kuenenia sp.
CCCCGAAAAACCGTCTCAAAAAAACTGCCACCGACAACCACTCAGATTCACCAAACTCTACACAATACGCATTCGCCGTGCAACCGATGGCTGGCCCTAGGATTCGGTGCTAGGATTCGGTGCTAGGATTCGGTGCTAGAAATCGGGCCCTAGGATTTGGTACAAGCGGTATCCTGCAAGTCAACGTAACACCTCGGGTAGTTCGCCGACTGGCGAGTCGCTGTTTTACAAAGTGTTTTGAGATTCGTTGCTGAGTGCCATTGGGCGCGGGTCCGTGGTGACATCCCGTGGTGGCATCCAAAATAGGGGCCAGGACGTCACTGCGTTACAGCCGGAACATCTTCACGATTCTCCACAAGCGGAATGGCGTTGTGGCCTGGACTCGCGAGAACCTGGCTACTCTTCCATCGAGTCGCGAATACGTTGCAGGTTTTGTTTCAGGCGGTTGGGGAGCGAAGTGGATTCCGGGCTGTTGGTTTCGCACAGGTCGATGCGGATGACAGTGCCGCCGGATTTGCGAACGAAGTCCTCTGTGTCTGCTGAGTGCCGGGAGTCCAGCAGGAAGATGCGATCGATGTTTCGTGTCAAAGTGCCACTCGTGTCCGCGTTGAGGACGTCGAGCAGTTCGCTGCGATCTGCGTCTGAAAGCGTATCGGCCAGGTCCCAGTGCAGATAGCTCAGTGTCCAGCCAAGGCGTCGAGTGAGATACTGATAGTGCGGTGCGTCTGAAAACACCACCAGATCCGTTTTATTGGCTGCCGCTTTGATGGAATCAATCAGAGCGTTGAGACAGTCCAGTTCGGCAGACAATATTGCTTCAGCCGCTTCAATGGACTGTTTTTGTTCAGGGAAAACGCGGCCACAGTTGACGCTCACCTGATGCAACTGAGCGATACACAATTCCGGATCAAGCCATGTCGCCCAGACGGTGCCGGGGTGACTGTGCGGACCATCAGGCCCATGTTGATGCTGCACCGCGTCCGGGATGCGGATGAGTTGATCATAATAGCCTGCCGCCGTATCACGCGTGCGTGACCCAGGCAGAGAAACCCGATCTTTCCACGGTTCGTATCCGGCACCACTGATCAGAATCAGGGAGGCCTGCTGCATGATTTTTGCATCATCGGCTGTTGGCGACCAATCGGGCGACGAAGTTCCTTGCGGCACCACCAGCACCACATCGGCAGCGTCTCCCACGATGGCTTGTGTCATTTGCAGTAGTGGTTGACTGGTCACAACGATGCGCGGCACGGTATTGTGTGCCGTCTCCGTCTGCAATGGTGGTTGATCCGCCTGTGTGCATCCGATCAGAGCGCTGAGGAGTATCGGAATTGACAGTTGGAATCGCAGGCTGGGAGACATCAATACTGGCTCGCAAATCGCTGGGGATCTTTCGAAAACAGCGTCATTGTTTCGCGGGATCGGAACAGGTACAAGCGGTCACGGTACCAAAGTGCATAATCCAGCTGTCCGGCCTGTTCTTCGCCACTGTTAACCAGCACGACGACGTCGCTGCCACCAGCAGCTGGCGCGTATCGCGACGGATCGGTGTCAAACGCAGATTTGGATTCAGCGGAGGAAAATGTATACGTCTGCAGGCCGAACGACGAAGTGAACTGGTCACTGGATTCGACAAGTTCGCGGCGCTCACGCAGAGCCACGGGACAGAATCCCTTGAATCCGGTTTGACCGGCACGTGCCTGAATCTGTCGTTGTTGAAGTTGGCGTCGCTCCTGCTCGGCCGTTTGCCGCAGTCGCGTCGTCTCGGCAGCACTCATCGCCTCCGGAATGTCCGCATTTGTCGCTTCCGATACGTCCGCCTTCGGCTGGAGTTCGGCTCGAGCCGCGTTGCCAGAATTG
>JAYSPO010001216.1:0-6590 GCA_043722015.1 Candidatus Kuenenia sp.
TGCATTTTTTTGCCCCGAACGTTTTCGCTTCTAAAACGTCGCATTGACGGTGGCGGACGCGCGAATTCCGCAGCTTAGCTTTGCAGCGGGCCGTTGTTAAATAAGCCAGTGTCAACCGCGTGCGTTATGTCCTGACAGACTATGGATTTCAGGATTTGGAAAAGAGATCAGCGATTTTCGATCCGATACAGATGCGTCGTGGATCTCAGAAACAGCGATTTTCCGGCAACCGCAGGTGATGCCATAAAGTCGGCGTCCAGCGTGTTCTTTGCCAGCACTTTGAACTCATCACCGGCCTGCAGCACGGTGCATGTGCCGTTCTCCCCGCAGAAGTAGAGATGCCCTTCCGATTCCAGCGGAGATGCTGAGTAGTCGCCGGACAAGCGGTCGAACCAGACGTCTTCGCCGGTGACAGGATTTACACAGCGGACGATGCCCTTGTCGCTCACAAAGTACAGGCGATCGTCGTGCAGCAGCAGCGACGGCTTTTGAGGAATCTGCTTGTCGGTCTTCCATGCGACATGCGTTTCCGAAACGTCGCCCTCGCCGTCAAGACGCACCGCCACCAATCGGGACTGCATGTAACTTGTGGCAACGTAAACGGTGTCGCCCGAAGCGACCGGACGTGGGACTGTTGAGAAACCCAACTGACCGTACGACGCCTTCCAGACTTCACTGCCAGTCTCCGCGTCGTAGGCATAGACCCAATTCGCCGCAGGCGAAATCACGAGGGCGCGCCCTTTGACGGGAACAATTAGCGGTGTTCCATAAGCCTTCCGGAGCTCCGGAGTTTCGTCCATCTTGCCGGATCGCGAAGTCTGCCAGGCAACTTTGCCGGTGGCTCCATCAAGGGCCGCGATGAACTGCTGGTCCGTTCCGTCAAAATGAATAATGACTCTGTCGTGCCAGGTGATTGGAGAACTGCCCGGCCCGTTCTGATGATCAATCTTCAGTTTGTCATTTTTCCACAGCACGGTGCCGTTTGTCCGATCGATCGCGGCCGTGCCATAGGTTCCAAAATGGCAAAAGACTTTGTCGCCTTCAATCACGGGAGTCGGTGACGCATAACTGTTCAAAGAATGCTTCGGTTCCGGTTCCCCAACTTCGAACAGATCAATCGTCTGTTCAATTGCCCCGGTTTCGCGGTTGATGCAGATGGCCTGGAGAGTCAGCGTGCCCGCGACCTTCAGTCCGTCCGAATTCTTCAGCTTTGCCAGCCGTTCTTTCTCCTGTTCGGTCGTGAGTTCCTTTGTGATGGCGGTCGTCAACCAGATCTGATTGCCCGAGATAACCGGTGAGGAGTGACCTTCACCCGGAGTTGCTGTTTTCCAGACAACGTTTTCCGTTTCACTCCAGGTGATCGGCAATCCCGTCGCCGCCGAGTGACCCTGTCCCTCTGGCCCGCGAAACTGAGTCCATTCGTCCTGTGCAATCGCAGCACAACTGCCGCATAACCAATGGGCAGTCATAAGAACAAACGCAAATCGTGAAACGAACAACATGAAAAACTCCCCAACCCCGATCGACCCGTATCAATTCTACCGATTCGAGTAGCGCGGAGCGGCGTGAGCCCTCCGGTATCGCGTTTTTGTACCGGCAAGCTGACGCATGCCGCTCGCCAATTGTCTCACTCATGACCGCGCGGAGTATAACGTTTCGGGGATTGTTGTCACGTTGGCGCTGCGGACTTTCAGCGTTCTCGCAGTGCCGTGACAATGTTCAATCGCACGGCGCGGATGGCGGGCAGGAGTCCGCCCAGGAGGCCCATCACGAGGGCGAGCATCACGCCTTGAGCGAGGACGCGCGGGCCGAAGCGGAACGAGAATGTAATTTCGCTGAATTGATTGGCGGTGCCTGTCGAGAGTCCGTTGAATGGCAGCGTTGCCAGACATCCGATCAGACCACCGAGAGAACACAGTACGACCGATTCGAAGAGAAATGACAACAGGATGCTGCCCTGCGGGAAGCCCAAAGCACGCAGGGTGCCGATTTCCCGGGCACGACTGGCCACTGCGGCGTACATCGTGTTGGCGGCCGCAAACATGGCACCAATAATCAAGAAAAAGGCGATGATATAGCCAATGTACTGAATCGCATTGGCCTGGTTCATCTGATCTTCGAAGTACTTGGTTTCGCGGATGGCATTCAGCTGAAACCGTTTGTCATCGGCCAGAAGTGCAATCAGGGCATCTCGCTGTTCCGGCGATTCCGCGCGCAGACAGACGGCACTGACGGCGGCCGGCGTCTTTCGAGCGATCGTGAGGTCTCTCAGGTCCGTCCAGACTTCTGATTCTGCGGCACTTCCGGCAGCCTCGTAATAACCGACGATCTCAAAGTACTGGCGATTCACTTCAATTTTCTCGCCGATTGCCAGGTTCTCAAATCGGGCGGCCATGCTGCGGCTGGTCATAGCTTCGAACTTTCCTGGCTCAATGTCACGTCCCTCGACAATCCGGAAGCCTGGTCTCAATGTGCGACCGACGCTTTCCAGACCGCGCACAATCAGATTGACGGTGCCACCGTTGTTGCGGCGAGGTTTTGTCAGAATAGTGACGAATTCCACGGAGCACTGCGGCTGCCCCTGTTTATCCTTTGCAATACCTGGCAGCGAAGCAATCTCTCGCGCCACTTTCTGTTCGACGCCACTGCTGATCTCGTCAGTGGCACCCTTCCTCAGGACGATCAGGTCGAGTTCATGCCCGGTGACTTTCAGCGCGTATTGCAGGCCGTCCGTTAATCCAAAGCACAGCACGGAAGCCCAGACGACCAGCCCTGTGCTGACCACGGTCAACAGCGTGGTCATCCAGCGGACCCGGAGATTGCGAAGATTGTATTTGGCAGGAATCATGACTCAGCGACTTTGGTCAAAGGAAAATCAGGCGATGCGTCGAAGACCATCAATGACGGACATCTGAGCGGCTCGAATTGCCGGCACAATTCCGCTGATGAGTCCCAGAACTGCGGCAGCGATCAGGCCATAGCTGATCCAGGGGCCCAGCATTTCCAGCACTGTAAACGGAAAGAACTGCGGCATTAGTCTGTTCATGCCCTGCAGAAACAGGCATCCCAGCCCAACCCCCAGGAATCCTCCGAGCATCGAGATGGCACAGGCTTCTCCGAGGACCATGAAGAGCACCCTCGATCGTGGAAAGCCAATCGCCTTCAGCACCGCAATCTCCGTGACGCGTTCCCGCATCGCCATCGCCATCGAGTTTGCCGTCACCAGCGACAAAGAAAAAACAACTGCCAGCCCGATGTTGCGAATCAGCACCTGCACATTGCCCAACATATCCACAAACATCTGAGCGAAGGCGGCTTCTGTTTGACTTCGAGTCGGCGTGTCAGAGCTGCCAAACTTGTCGTCGATGGACTTGATGACTGTGGGGATGGAGTCGGAACTGGAGATTCTGGCGAAGATCGTTCCGGCGTTATCGATGTTCGGATAGTTGAGCTGTTTCAAGCCCTCGTTCAGATAATCCCAGTGAAAGTACAGCGAATCTGTGTTTTTCGGAGAATCAAAGATTCCACTGATCTCCAGATCCAGGTCAAACGGATAAATCGCGCCCTTCAATGGGACTCGATCACCGACTTTCCAGCCGCGCCGTTCGGCGATACGGCGGTCCAGTACGCACCCCTGTCGATTTGCCTTGAAAGCCGCAAGCTGCTCAGGCGGGATCGAGTACTCAGGCCAGACATCAAAGACATGTTCCGGGTCTGTGGCGAATTGAGCGAACGGCATCTGCTCATCCTGATAGGAACCTCCGTACCAGGCGAATGGCACGGCGGCGGCAACCGATTTGGTCGAGCGAACATCATCAACAGAAGAGATGGGCAGCTTTCCACTGAATCCCTGAATGTTCATGACGACGATTCTGTTTGCCTGGGCGGCACCGTTCTTCCATGTTTCCTGAGATGCCAGGAAACCATAGAGTACCGTCATCAGCGCCAGACTGAAACCAACAGAAAAGATGGTCAGGAGACTGCGAACCGGATTTCGGCGGATGTTTCGCCAGATGTACTTCAATGTCTTCATGGCACAGTTTCCTTCGCTCGGCTGCTGACGACGTCTGAGACGAGCAGACCTTTTTCGAGATGCAGAATACGCCTCGCACGAGCTGCTGCGTTTGGATCATGTGTGACCATCACGATGGTCTTGCGAAACTCCGTATTGAGTCGGTGCATCAGTTCCAGAATTTCTGCCGCAGACCTTGCGTCGAGGTCGCCGGTGGGTTCGTCGGCGACAAGCAGCGTCGGGTCTGTCACGATGGCCCGGGCAATCGCGACACGTTGTTCCTGGCCGCCCGACAGTTGCCGCGGGTAGTGATCCATTCGATCCTGTAACCCGACAACCTCCAGGGCGGCTTTGACATGGTCATCGCGCTGACGACGAGACAGCGACGTCAGTGTCAGCGGCAGTTCGACATTCTCATAGGCGGTGAGCACGGGGATCAGATTGTACATCTGAAAGATGAAGCCGACATGCCGCGAACGCCACTTGGCCAGTTCGCCTTCTGACGACTGGCCGAGCTTCTGACCGCAGACAATCACGTCTCCCGACGTCGGCCGATCCAGCCCGGCAATCAGATTCAGCAGAGTCGTCTTGCCGGAACCCGAAGGCCCCATCAGCGCCAGATAGTCTCCTTCGGACAATTGCAGATTGATTCCGCTCAGGACAGGAATCGTGAGTTGATCACGGTAAAATTCCTTGCACACATCTCGCACGACAACGACCGTTTCACCGGCATTCGAATTGGACACTCAACAACCCCCGTTCTGACAGTTTTTCTGTGTGCAGGACACGATGCGCCTCTCGCACTGCCGACTACAATCTCGCTGCTCCACGCGCTGTGATTCCAACGTTCTTAGTCCCGCCTTCCGGCGGCAATTCCGGCTGAAGCCGGGACTACAAACGACTTTCCAATGTCTGCGTGTGGCATTACATCCACGAACTCCGATTTCTTCCAGCTACTGGGCCGTCTTCACCAGCATTCCTTCTTTGAATTCCTGCGGAAGGCTGACGACAACGTTCTCACCGCCGCTCAAGCCCTTCAGGATCTCGGAGCGATCTTCCTTTTCTTCACCAACTTCCACGATCACCTTCTTAAGTCGATCGTCACTGGTGACGATCCAGACGAACCGTTCGGCACCCACAGTGTGCAGCGCATCGTTGGGACAGAAGACTCGAGGTTTCTCGTTTTGGTCCTGCTCTTCGGTTGCCGCCGACAGAAAGTAGATCGTACTGCTCATATCCGGAAACAGACGCTCGTCCGAATCCAGAATCTCCACCAGCACCTTGACGGTAGCCCGAGCCCGGTCACCCATCGGAATGATTTTGCGAACCGCGCCTTGATATCGGCGACCAGGCACAGCATCCACGGCAACCTCCGCCTGCTGCCGCTCTGTGATGCGGCTGATAAAGTCTTCCTTGACATCACATTCCACTTCCAGATGGTCGAGGTCGGCAATCGTAACGACGGATCCACGTCCCGAAGCTTCTCCCATTCCGCCGGGCATGATCGATTCTCCCAATTCCGCGTCCTTGGAAATGACGGTCCCTGCAAACGGGGCACGCACGAACATATTCTCCAGAAGCTGCTCCGCCTCTTCAACGCGTGCATCGGCCAGTTGGAGAGCCGCTTCGAGTGACGCCTTACGCGCCAATGCGGCGTCATGTGCAGACTCGACTGCGT
The DNA here is from genome assembly GCA_043722015.1 of Candidatus Kuenenia sp. Classification (GTDB taxonomy): domain Bacteria; phylum Planctomycetota; class Planctomycetia; order Planctomycetales; family Planctomycetaceae; genus SXXK01. The sequence goes on from JAYSPO010001216.1 coordinate 5,691, forward strand.
CGAAATCTGCAGCGGCGATTGTTTTTGCCGCAAGTGACTTTTGCGTCCGATCGAGTATTTTCTGAGTCCGCCGGATCTCCACATCCTGCTCCAGCAACTCACTGCGGGATCGAGCGGCCATGGCTTTGACTGCCGCCAGAGACGCATCCAGTTCGGCATGTTCGAGCACAGCCAGAACATCATGCGTTTTGACTCTGCTGCCTTCTTCGACGTTGATCTGCTCAATTCTCCCCGTCGCCCGCGCACCAATGCGGGCCTGCTGACGAGATTTCACATAACCAGCGGCGACGACAGTTGCATCTGCAGAGCGTCCTGTTTCGACACTGACAATGGAAACTCGTACCTCAGGCTTTGGACGGACAGACTCCAGCATGCGATCCATGTTCGGAAGCCAGCCCCGGGCTTGAGCAAGGAACGTCCCCCCGGCCACCAGAACGACGACCGCAACCATCAGGAAAAGGAATCGAATCAGTCGTCCAAAAAACGACCGACGCGGCACCCCTTCACTTCGGGGAATCCGGAGTCTTGTCAACGCATCAGATGAAGCATTTGGGCTGGCGACCGTCATAAATCTCTGCAAAGCAATACAGGAAACCAATTGCAATTCCACATATCCTAGCGTGGGATTGGCGACAGGCAATCAGAACGGTCGCCAGGAAATCAGTGGTTTTTGGACGAGTTGTGAGAAAAACAGTGATTGACTACTTCGACTGTCCCAGATTCAACTACGCGACCCCATCCAGTTCGCCTGGATGGTGAAGTAGATGGAGAGCTAGCCTTGCAACATCCCACGACCCCACTCATTCTTCCCGCATTGCCGCCTTCGGCGGCAATGCGGGAAGAATGGGTGGAATTTGATTGGGGGCCCTTTAGCTTTCCATCTACTTCACCAACGGCACG
>JAYSPO010001217.1:0-15688 GCA_043722015.1 Candidatus Kuenenia sp.
ACCTCCGGAATCTCAGTCGGCGGAGCGACTGAGCTACGTAGGCGATGTCGCTCCGCGACTCGCACTCCTGTTAACGCTGACCCGAAATACAGCGCCACATGCTGGTCTCCTGAATTCGGACGTCAAAGATCATCCAGTCTGCGGAAAGTGCTTCAACGGTTCCATGCAAACTCTGATTGAGTTTCCATTCGCCAACTACTTGTGGCTGGCAAAAGCCCAATCAATGGCCAGCGGCAGTTTCTGTACCCAATACGACAAGTCGTGTCGAGCATCCGTTTCAGTGAATTTGTACCGGATGCCCTGCCGGCGAAGGTCCCGGGCGATCGATGCCGTCGCCTTTCGGCAGTGGCGGTCCTGAGCACACCATTCAAGGTGCCTGTCACCAGCGTCCTATCACCTCACCAGCGTCCACTATCACCAGCGTCCACTATTGACACTATTGATGCCGTGTCGCGCGTTGATTCCAACCGCAGTCCAAATTGCAGCAGGCAGGTGACCGCTACGACAGCACATCTTTGAGCACCACGCCATGCACATCGGTGAGTCGCATGTCGCGGCCGCTGAAGCGGTAGGTGAGTTGTTCGTGGTTGATTCCCATCAGGTGGAGCATTGTGGCGTGCAGGTCGTGCATTTCAGCCTTGTTCTCAACCGCCTTGTAACCGAATTCATCGGTCGCTCCATAAGTCGTGCCGCCGCGAATTCCTCCACCGGCCATCCACATCGAAAACCCGTACTGATTATGATCGCGACCGTCATTCCCCTGAGCAAACGGCGTGCGGCCGAATTCACCCGACCAAACTACCAGCGTCCGTTCCAGCAGGCCTCGCTGTTTGAGATCGGACAACAGGCCGGCGATCGGCTTATCGACCGACTTTGCGTTCTTTGTGTGTCCGTCCACAAGGTTGGCATGCTGATCCCATCGATCGCCGTTACCGCCAGGGCACGTCAGTTCGATAAATCGCACTCCGCGTTCGACCAGCCGTCGTGCGAGCAGACATTGCTTTCCGAATGTCGTCGTATTTGGGAACTCATCAAAGATGCCGTACATTTCCTGAGTCTCTCGGGTCTCCTCAGTCAGATTCATCAGATCGGGGACGGCGAGTTGCATCCGCGCGGCGAGTTCATAATTTCGAATCGCCGATTCCACCTGATCGTCGTGCCCGAATCGTTCCGCCGCCTGCTGATCCAGTTGTCGAATGAGGGCCAATTTTCGCTTCTGAAGCTCATCGCTCGGTTCGCGGCGATTGATGTCGGCGACTGGAGGATCGTTGATGCGAAACACCGACGCCTGATAACTTGCCGGCAGAAATCCGCTGCCGAAATTGTCGAGCCCACCTGGTGGAACAAGTCCACCGTTCAGCACCACGAAATGCGGCAGGTCCTGGCACTCGGTCCCCAGACCATAGCCAAACCAGGCACCCATAGACGGACGTCCCTGCAGACCTGAACCGGTATGCAGAAAATAGTTCGCATTCGTGTGTTCCGGAAAATTCGATGTCATCGACCGAATCACCGCAAGGTCATCGACGTGCTTTGCGGTATGCGGAAACAGATCACTTACCGGAATCCCGCTGTCACCGTACTGCTGGAACTTCCACGGACTAGCGAGTGTATTTCCGATGTTGTTAAATTGAGTCGGTTCGATCTTTGTGGGAAACGGCTTTCCGTTCCACTTTTCCAAATGGGGCTTTGGATCAAATGAATCGACCTGCGAAACGCCGCCATCCATGTACAGGAAAATGACGCTGTGTGCTTTGGGATCGAAATGAGTAGGCTTCGGTGCGAGACCGTCAACCGGAGCTGTCGGGCGTGCGTTCAAATCTTCTGCGCGGACGGAACCTGACGACAATAGATGCGTCATCGCCACGGAACCAAATCCACAGGCGAGATTCTGAAGCAGTTCCCGGCGATTTTGAGCCGCAGGACGAAAACGTTGGCAGTGCGTACTGGGCATATCGGATCAACAGAATCGTGAGGGGGGCGAGAAATCAGTGGCAGGCGTTGCAATCTGTCGCGCATTCAGATCCACTACGCACGACGCAAGGAGTGTACCAAACCACGCCGCCAGGAAGAATCCGGCTCGATGATTCCGCAGCGATTGGCTGGAAATTTGCACGCTGCATCGGATACCCTGTCCCGCATTGATTGTGCCAAGGGAATGGGGTCGACTGGTCTGCTCAACCGAAGCCTGCAAACACGGAAGTTCAGAATCAGTCGGCCCCGTTCCCTTGCCACAATCGCGAAACCTGCCCGCCGTCGTCACTGCGCACAGCGACACCGTCAGGTACTTTTGCCCTCGCGGGATTAAACACCGGGGCGCAAGGAAAGTTTCGCGGGAATTTCCTTATTTTCCACCGAAGGACGGATGGAGCCGCATCGCCTGTTACCATTCACGGCTCGAATATACGAATACCAGGCGAGCGGCTGGGCGTGAGCCCTCCTTGCCTGCTAAGAAAACTCCACGGACACGTCAGTCGACGGAAGCGAACGCACACGGAGGGCTGACGCCCAAACGCTCGCCGAACAGAACCCCGGAACATTGCTCCCACCAATCCGCGGCACAGCCGACCATGGCTTGGTGGAAGCGAAACCCTGCAAATTCCAATCCTGGATTTCTCGCTGAAAACGCACTTCTCGGAACTGGAAGGCCAATCCATCGCTGGCTTTGGCGATGAAGCGACCATCGAACTGGCCTATCTGGATATTCGCCTGCGTTAAGACGAAACTGGTGCCGAGTTTGTCAGCGTCGCCGAAGTCGGGTTGATCGGCGAATTCGGTGATGATGAAGTTGTCGAATACAAGCCCCAGCGAATCCGTCGGCTGATTTTGAACAAACCATATGGCCATAACTGCAGCCAGCCTTGTGATGGCGCGCATCCTGAACATCTCGAGTGCGATCCGATTGAGCATTTCGTTGCAAAAGGTGCTTTCATCGAATCAATACTGATCCACCAGGTATCGAATCAAGTCCGTCGATGTGACGATCCCCACGAGCTTTTTTCCATCCACAACGGGCACGGAATGAAATCCGCTGCTGCTGAGCAACTGCGCAGCGTCGCGGACAGTGCCAGTGAGCGGCATCGTGACGGGATCCGCTTTCATGACGTCCTTGAGCTGATACGTGTGGTCGAGCATTGCGTCCAGACTTCGGACATCCTGGTTGCCGAATTCACCAAAGCTGATTCGCAGAAAATCCGTCCACGTCAAAATGCCGACAATTTCATTTCCCTTGACGACCGGCAAATGGTGAATTCCTGAGTATTCAAACAACTTGCGAGCAGTGGAGACAGGATCATTAAAGTCGAGCTTGACGACGTCTTTCGTCATCACATGAGACACGGAATCGTTCTTGCGCATGCGTGATTTCCTAATGAGTTTTATGGCGAACGTGCAGCAATCGGCGATTCTCGCACGGTAGTCAGCACAGCTGTTTCCGACGCAACAAGTGTGCCAGACTCGTTTGACCGCGTGCCCAACGCGGCCGCGATTGTTCTGTTTCAAATTTCGTATTTGAAATTTGAAATTTGAAATACAAAGCTTGGGGCGTTGCCTACGCGGCTAAACGTATTTGTATCCTCAACCGCGCGCGGAATAATTCAAATTTCTGCCTCCAGCATTTCGGAAACTGTGTCGCAGCAGCGCACTGCCGATCCTTGCATTCGCACGATGTGTGTCAAATCAGCACAACCATTGTCTCATACCGGGAACTCGTTGGTGATTACTTTTGTTCGAGCGATCGCCATAAATACCATGACGCAATCGTTCGATACGGTCGCCACCTGTCAGCATGTTGCTCCAGTTCGGAGCGAGACGGTTTTTCGGGCAGTTCGTACAGTTTCCGAATCGCATTTCTCAGGCCAAGATCGTCCGGGGCGAACACGTCAATCCGACCGAGGGAGAACATCAGAAACATCTGAGCCGTCCAACGCCCGATGCCCTTGACCTCGAGCAACTCCGTAACCGCGTCCTCATCTGATGCCTTGGCAATTCGACGAAAGTTAATCGTGCCATCCAGGGTGCAGGACGTCAGATGCCGCAGATACGTCTGTTTCTGACGCGACACGCCAACCGACTGCAATTCGTTATCGGACAATGCATCAATATTCTTCGCCGTCAGTTTTCCCGCCGGCAGCAATGCCTGTAAACGACCTCGAATCGTCCGAGCCGCAGCCACAGAGATCTGCTGCGACAGGATTGATCGCACCAGAATCTCGTATCCACCGGGATCCGGCTTCAACGTGAATGGCCCGACACTTCGCACCACGCCCGCAAGGACTGGATCATTCTTGCAGAGAACTCGCAGACCCTTGCGGACTTCAGTGGATTCAAACGCCATCGCTTCTGCTCAATGTGTAAAATCCAGAATCAAGATTCTGCCAGCGCCGTCAGTGCATCGATCACCTGCTGGTCGTGGCCATCGACGGACACTTTCTTCCAGACTTTCGCCACGGCACCCTTGGCATCAATAAGGAACGTCGAACGTTGAATCCCCATAGAGACCTTACCGTACATGTTTTTCTCACGCCAGGCACCGTATTGCTCTGCCAGCTTGTGGTCAGTGTCAGCCAGTAATGGAAAATTCAGGCTGAACTTCTCGGAAAACTTTTTGTGACTCGCCACGTCGTCAGCACTCACGCCAAGCACAACCGCACCCAGCTTCTGGATTTCCGCCAATCGATCCCGAAACGCACACGCCTCTTTCGTGCAGCCGGGAGTGTCGTCTTTTGGATAGAAGTAGAGCACAACCGGCTTTCCTTTAAGTTCCGACAACTTCACGGTCGCGCCGTCTGTTGCCCTAAGTGAAAACGCCGGGGCTTTTGCCGGTGGTTCGATCCAGTCTGCCATTGGTCGCCGTACTTTCGAAATGTGATAAAAGGAAGGGATGAAGGCCGCATCATGCAGGGATTGTCATGATGCTACTTGTTCTTAGGCCGTCGTGCAGTGTTGTCTCCGGAAATTTTTTCGCCCTCTCGCGTGAGCGATTCTTTCAGGCTGATGAAATCGGACAGCAGAAAAATCACGGTCACAAATGCCAGCACGATCTCAGTCATCGTAATAAACTTGGCAGGAACTGTCTGAGGCGTGACATCACCATATCCGAAGAAAGTAAAGTTGAGCGTGCTGACGTACAGAAATTCAAAGACCATTTCGAACGGCGTCGGTGATTTCAGGACAACGCTGAAGCTGTCCGGACTGACTGTCTGGAGGCAATGAAAATCCAGCCCGAATGACAGAATTATCTGCACCATGTTGACCAGCATCAGCAACATGAATCGATGATAGGCCATATTGGATCGAGTCGCTTCGGCGAGCTGACGGATGTTCTCGGCACCAAAGAACGCCGTCTTCGCCAGGCTGATCACGATCAGAAATGCGATCGAAATCACGGGCGACACATTGAACTTCAGCAACTGCAGCGACGAAATCCATACCCCCGCGATAATGCCAAACTCGACAAGATTCCGTATCAACATGAAGCCGCCCCTAAGAAGCGATGCGATACTCCGCGCGGTCATGTGTGAGAGCATTGGTGAGCGGCATGCGTCACCTTGCCAGTACAAAAACGAGGTACCGGAGGGCTCACGCCGCTCCGCTCGCCGGACTCACTTCTGGCTGCCCGGAGTATATCCGTTAAAATCAACGACAGGTTTCCCAGCGCATGAAAAAGCCAGACGCGCAAATGAAGCAGACGCGGACTACCGCAAGCGTTGCATCACTTGCGCCTCTGGCTCTTTCAGGAGGCGAACTGAATTAGTGATCAGAATCAGAGGACATCTCAGTCGTGGGCTGTTTCGCCACGTTGTCTGCGATTTCCTTACGAAGCACGCGAACATTCGACGGTGCTTCAATTGAAAGACGCACACGCCCACCCCGGACTTCCGTTACCGTGACGCGGATGCCGCCTTCGATCTGAATTGACTCTCCGATTTTTCGACTGAGAACAAGCATCTTGCAGGTTCCTTTGCAAAATTAAATTACGATCTTGAAGTGCTGGTTTAGCCTTTTTTCCAAATCCTCCGAAGTGAAACATTTCACATCAGACATTCAACCAGTGGCGGTTGTTCGCCTAAGGTCAGCAAATGTCATGCGACATTCGGCAAAAACTGCATAATCATCCACTTCTACGTCCATAAGAGACCACTTCTGCACGAATTCTCCTAAAATTTACGACAAATAACACGGATTCTCTGAATCTAGTTGTAGTACAAACCCTACCTGACGAGCCTTTGACAGCTCTGGATAAGGTGCACTCTACGACCGCCGAACTTGCACTTCGAAGTCTTCCTCTGTGCAATTTGCAACAGAGTGTTTGTTCTTGCTGCGGCGTCAGATTCATTGATCGGGCCATCTGCCAAAACGACTGGTTGTGGCAGATCGCCCTTGGGTCAGTCTCGACACAGAAATCGTAACCCATTGTTATAAAACAGGTTGTGTCGCAACAAATCAAGGCGGCACAGGGTTTGCAATTCGCGAAGGGATTCCCGAAGACTCTGCCACTCTGTGCAGCAATCAGAATCTGATCGCGTACTGTTTGGCCTGAAGTGAACCATCATAACTGCGTTGTAAATTTGAGGAGAAGCCGTGGCTAAGTTGCTGACGTTTGACGAAGAGGCGCGTAAGAGCCTGCTGTCCGGCGTATCGAAATTGTCCAGAGCAGTCGCCAGTACGTTGGGGCCTCGCGGTCGCAATGCCGTGCTGGATAAGGGTTGGGGTGCTCCAAAGGTGACTAAGGACGGTGTGACCGTCGCTGAAGATATTGAGCTCGAAGATCCATTTGAGAACGTGGCTGTGCAGTTGGTTAAAGAAGCTGCCAGCAAGACCAATGACGTGGCGGGCGACGGCACAACCACAGCGACCGTCCTTGCCGAAGCGCTGTTCCGTTCGGCCCTGAAGTATATTGCTGCCGGTGCTGATGCAATGGCGTTGAGTCGCGGTGCGAATAAAGCCGTTGCAGCCGTGATTGAGGCATTGGGTAAGATGTCAAAGCCCGTGAAGGCGACTGACCGCGAATCGATTGCTAAGGTTGCCGCGATTGCCGGCAACAACAACGCCGAGATCGGCGAGATTCTGGCGGATGCATTGATGAAGGTAGGCAAAGACGGTGTCATTACTGTCGAAGAAGGCCGCCACGTCACGACTGAAGTTGAACTTGTCGAAGGTATGCAGTTTGATCGGGGCTATCTTTCCCCTCACTTCATTACCAATGACGACGAGCAGGAAGTGGTGTTTGACAACTGCCGCATTCTGTTGCACGAAGAGAAGATCTCCAGTGCCAAGCAGATGGTGCCATTGTTGGAAGCGATTTCCAAGGGCGGGGTGCCCCTGCTGATCATCGCTGAAGATGTCGAAGGTGAAGCATTGGCAACACTGGTTGTTAACAAGATGCGAGGCATTGTTAAAGTTGCTGCGGTGAAGGCTCCGGGTTACGGAGACCGTCGCAAAGCGATGATGGAAGATATCGCGGTACTGACCGGCGGCAAGGCGTTCTTCAAGGATCTTGGGATCAAGCTTGAAAACGTGCAGCTTTCAGATCTGGGTAAAGCGAAGCGAATTCGCATTGATGCCAACAAGACGATCATTGTCGAAGGTGGCGGGAAGAAGACAGACATTACCGGTCGCGTCGAGCAGATCCGCCGTGAAATTGACGGGACGGACAGTGAATATGATCGCGAAAAACTGCAGGAACGTCTGGCCAAACTGGCAGGCGGCGTGGCTCAGATCAATGTCGGTGCTGCGACTGAGACGGAGATGAAAGAGCGTAAGGACCTGATCGACGATGCTCTTGCAGCCACGCGGGCGGCCATCGAAGAAGGAATCGTTCCTGGTGGTGGCGTCGCATTGCTGCGATGTGCTGCAGCTCTGGACGAACTGTCTTTGAAGAACGATGAAGAGTACGGCGTTGAACTTGTTCGCGGCGTGCTGGAAATGCCGCTCAGGATGATTGCTGAGAACGCCGGCCTCGACGGTGCGATGGTTGCCAATCGTGTCAAGAAAGAGAAGAAGGTCAACTACGGCTACGACGCTCTGAACGACAAGTATGGCGATATGCTGGTCTTCGGTGTGATCGATCCGACGAAGGTCGTTCGAACATCTCTGCAGAACGCAATGAGCGTTGCGACTCTGCTCATGACCACGGACTGTATCGTGGTGAATGAGCCGAAGAAGGCCGACGACGAGCATCATGACGATCATCACCACGATGGTGGTGGAGGTATGGGCGGCATGGGCATGGGTGGCATGGGCGGAATGGGTGGCATGCCGGGAATGATGTAGTCCGGGGCGTGTTCCCGGTCTCTTATTTCACCTGCTGATATCAAACATTGTCTTGTCTGAATTCAATTTACATAACACTCCGGGCTGGGCTCGGAATTTACGGAGCTGACTCGAATGAAAATCAATCCTCTTGATGACCGTGTTGTAGTTCGTCCAAACGAAGCTGAAGAAACCACCGCTGGCGGGATTGTGCTGCCAGACGCTGCGAAAGAAAAACAGCAGCGTGGCACTGTGATCGCTGTCGGCCCAGGCCGCATGCTGGACAGCGGTGAGCGATCACCTGTCAGCGTCAAGGTTGGCGATCAGGTTCTGTTTGGCAAGTACGGCGGAACAGAAATCGAAATCGATGGCGAAGAAGTCAAGATCCTGCGCGAGAGCGATATTCTGGCAAAGTTGGTCTAGTCGTCCATGAATGCATCGACAGAACATTCGTTGCCGGGTGTTCTGTCGATAGTTGACTTTTCCGTGTAATTCACTTTGCATATACCCCAAATCATTGCAGCGACTTAACCGCTGAAGGAGCCTTAGAAGTGGCAAAACAACTCTTGTTTGACGATCGAGCCCGACTCAAGCTGCAACGCGGTGTGGAGACACTGGCAAAAGCAGTCGCTGTGACGATGGGGCCAACTGGCCGCAATGTAATTATCGACAAAAGCTTCGGTAACCCGGTCGTAACCAAAGACGGTGTGACCGTCAGCAAAGAAGTGGAACTCGAAGACCCATACGAAAACATGGGTGCCAAACTGGTCAACGAAGTGGCCAGCAAAACCAGCGATACTGCCGGCGACGGTACCACTACAGCCACGGTGCTGACTCGTTCAATCTATGGCGAGGGTCTCCGAAGTATTTCTCTTGGAGCCAATCCGACTGTCGTGCGCAAAGGCATCGAACTGGCAGTGGACGCTGCGCTGAAAAGCCTTGAAAAGCAGGCCAAGCCGGTGGAGTCCAAGAAGCAGATTGCTCAGGTCGGTGCGATTTCTGCGAACAATGACAAAGCAATTGGTGACATGATTGCCAACGCGATGGAACGTGTTGGTCGCGACGGTGTGATCACTGTTGAAGAAGGCAAAGGTAACAGCACGACTCTGGAATTTGCCGAAGGCATGCAGTTCGACAAGGGCTACATCAGCCCTTATTTCGTGACGCAGGCCGAAGATATGAAGTGCGTGCTGGAAGACTGCCTGATTCTTCTGTTCGAAAAGAAGATCAGCAGCCTGCGTGAATTCGTGCCGTTGCTGGAAAAGGTGGCGCGCTCCGGCAAACAGTTGCTGATCATCGCTGAAGACATCGACGGCGAAGCGTTGACCGCACTCGTGGTAAACAAGCTTCGTGGCATTCTGAAGATCTGTGCTGTAAAGGCACCGGGCTTCGGCGATCGTCGCAAGTCCATGCTGGGTGACATGGCTGTTCTGACTGGCGGTACGCTGATTTCCGAAGACCTCGGGATCAAGCTGGAATCGGTTGAGCTGTCTCAAATGGGCAGTGCTCGTCGCGTCGAAGTCACTAAGGATGACTGCACGATCATTGAAGGTGCTGGCAAGCCGGCGGTCATCAAGACTCGCGTGCAGCAGATTCGTGATCATATCGAAAAGACGGACAGCGATTACGATCGCGAAAAGTTCCAGGAACGGCTGGCCAAGCTGACCGGCGGTGTTGCCGTGATTTCAGTTGGTGCATCCACAGAAACGGAAATGAAGCAGACCAAGGCCCGCATGGAAGACGCACTGCACGCAACCCGGGCAGCGGTCGAAGAGGGCATTTTGCCTGGCGGTGGCGTAGCATTGCTGCGAGCCATCGATGCTGTCAAGAAGATTGAAGCCACTGGTGACGAAGCAATCGGCGTGGGCATCATCATCCGCGCGCTCGAAGCACCGGCTCGCACGATCGCCAGCAACTGCGGTAAAGACGGTGCGGTCATCGTTGACGAAGTTCGACAGCTCAAGGGATCAATGGGCTACGATGCTGCGAAAGACGAATATGTCGACATGTTGGTAGCCGGAATTCTGGACCCGGCCAAGGTCGTGCGAAACGCGCTGTCAAATGCAGCATCGATTGCGGGACTAATGTTGACGACTCAGGTGCTGGTCACAAAAATTGGAGACGCAGACGGCGGCAAGAAGTCCGCTTCCGAAGGCGTTGTGCGTTAGTGATGTAAGACAGGCTCATGGCGGGTCCGCTGGGATTGCGTGATGCCCATTGTCCGGATCTTGAATCTGCGGGGCACCAGCAATGGTGTCCCGCGTTCGTTTGTAGCAATCACGCCTGACAGGCAATTTACGCGGGATCTGAAGACACTCGTTCCACCTCCGGCTCGCGATTAAACACCTCTCTCTCTCTGGTTTCTGATGATGACGACTCAGCGATGCTACTACGAAGTTCTCAGCGTGGTCCGCACTGCGACACCCGACGAACTGAAAAAGGCTTACAAGAAACTGGCCTTGAAGTATCATCCGGATCGTAATCCGGACAACGAAGACGCAATTGATTCGTTTAAGGAAGCGGCCGAAGCTTTCGAAGTGCTCAGTGATGCCGACAAACGTGCACGCTATGACCGGTTGGGTCACGCCGGTGTACGCGGTGCCGCTGGCGGAGGTGCGGGCTTTCAGGACGTCAACGATATCTTTGGTGCGTTTGGTGATCTGTTCGAAGGCTTTGGATTCCAATTTGGTGGCGGTGGCTCACGTGGAGGTCGTCGTTCCGGGGCTACGCGAGGCGAATCGCTGCAGACAAAAATTCGCATTGATCTGACCGAAGCTTTTAATGGCTGCAAACGCGAACTTCGCATCTCGCGGCATGAAGCCTGCGACACCTGTCAGGGTTCCGGCTGCAAGCCGGGGACATCACCATTGAAGTGTTCCACCTGCGGCGGGCAGGGTCAGGTAATTCAGTCTCAGGGATTCTTTAAATTTCAGACAACTTGCCCTGCCTGCCGGGGGCGCGGGACGGTGGTAAAAAATTCCTGTCCGTCATGTAATGGCCAGGGCCGCTTGCTGAAAGAAGTCACAAGGGAGATTTCCATTCCCGCAGGAATCGATGCGGGAATGCAGATGTGTCTCCGCGGCGAAGGTGAAGCCGGACTCAACGGCGGGCCGCGTGGCGATCTTTTTGTTGATGTCGATGTCAAAAAGCATCCGCTCTTTCAGCGCGAAGGCCAGGATCTCATGTACCGGCTGCCGATTACGTTCGGTCAGGCAGCACTGGGTGCGGAGATTGAGATCCCGACGCTGAAAGGGCCGGAGTCACTGAAAATAAAGCCGGGGACACAACCTGGCGAAGTGAATCGACTCCGCGGCCTGGGGATGCCGGACCCTCGCGGCGGAAATGGACGAGCGGGTGATCTGCTCGTCGAGATTCAGGTCGAAGTGCCGCGAAGATTGTCCGCCGAACAGGAAGAATTACTGCGAAAACTCTCCGAGCTGGATCACAAAGATGTGATGCCGCAAAGCAAATCTTTCTTTGAAAAAGTGAAACAGTTCTTTTCGGGGCAGGAAGAGACAGAAGAATAGGGTTTATTCATGACACAGGCAGAACCAAACGCAAATAACTCTGAACAGTCAGCTTCGGTTGGCAACGAGTCGGTCATCGATGCATTCGCGGATGCATTGACACAGGATTCGGGGTCTCCGATCGTCAACGCTGAGATGCAGTCGAAGATTGATGACCTGCAAAATCGCATGATCCGCATGCAGGCGGACACGGACAATTTCCGACGTCGAATTCAGCGCGAACAGGACGACGCTCGCAAATTCGAATCATTGCGACTCTTGCGAGATATTCTCCCCGGCCTCGACGGACTCAATCGCGCAGTCAGCAGTGCGGAACAAACCGGTGACATGCAGACGCTGCTGAACGGCATTAAGATGGTGGCGCAGCAGTTTCGTGATACACTGAAAGCTCACGCTGCAGAACCGATCGACGCGCTCGGAAAACCATTCGACCCGAATCTGCACGAAGCACTGACCCAGATTCCATCCGCTGCACACGAACCCATGACTGTCCTGCAGGTTGTGGAAATGGGTTACCGCCTGCATGATCGAGTCGTCAGACCGGCACGTGTGATTGTTTCGTGTGCTCCGCCTGAGGCATAGTACAGTGATCCTGTGCGAGGATGGCACTGGCGGTCTGTTGATTTGAACGCGGGATAAGCTTCCAGCTTGTCAAGACTGCAAAAAAGGCATTGAGTTCTTATCAGGCGATGGCAAGCTGAATGCTTACCCCGCTCAGAAATTCCGACTAAATTGACAAATCGCCAGCAACCGTTTTTTTTGTGTTTCCTGCTTTGTTTCGAGATGTGATCTTATGCCAACCTACGAATATCGATGTGACGCTTGTGACAACAAGTGGGAAGAATTCCAGTCGATCAAAACTGAACCGACGAAAAAATGCCCTAAGTGCAAAAAGGCCAAAGCCGAACGGATTATCAGCGCTGGCGGCGGAATCATCTTCAAGGGCTCCGGATTTTATCAGACAGATTACCGCAGCGAGTCTTACAAGAAAGGCGCGGAGGCGGCAAAGAAGGCCAGTGATACCTCGACGGCAACAACGTCTGATTCAGCAAAGACCGAGACCAAAAAAGCCACTCCGACGCCTAAAAAAGAATCCAGCGATTGATTGTGATTCCAGTAGCCTGGACATTCTTGTCCGAGACACCACCAAGCGACACTCACCTGACGGATTTCAATCTCGCCACAATAACGATCGTCTCCGGCGATGTGTTTTGGCCATGCGACGGACATGAATGTCCATCCTACGTAGCTGCACCTGACTCTTGCACATTGATCGCGTCCGTCAGCTATGGCGTTTTCGCTTCACGCATCTCGCGGCGGGCGTCCTGTTCTTTCATTTTCTGACGCTTGTCGTGCAGCTTGCGGCCTTTGCACAGACCCAGTCTGATCTTGACTAACCCGCGCTGAAAGAACACGTTCAGCGGAATGAGCGTCAGGCCGTCATTGTCCGCACTTTCGATGAATTTGCGGATTTCACGCCGCCTCAACAGCAGCTTCCGCTTTCGCTGGCGGGCGTGGTTGTAAATCGACGCCTGAGCGTACTCAGCGATATCGCAATCGACCAGCCACACTTCGTGATTATCGACGCGAGCGTAGGCTTCTTCAATGGAAATTTTGTTGTTGCGGATGCTCTTGACTTCGCTTCCCGAAAGCACAATTCCACAGTCGATTTCGTCCAGCACATCGTATTCATGCCGCGCGCGGCGGTTGGTGCAGACGATTTTCCGATCCTCGCCGTCTTCGTTTTTCTTTTGAGGGGCTTTTTTCTTGTTGGATGCCATGGCGGAATGATACAGCGTGCAGGGATGAATTTCACTGAACGGCCAGTATAACTCGTCCGAACGTGTGGAGAAACTCCAATGGTACCGCGATTCGATTGCGGAACGACCAGAGCCTGCGCGGGGGCATCAGCTCGCGGCTGGCCGGTTTGTGCAGCTGCGACTCCTGTAGAGTGCGTGAAGCGAAGCACAACACACCATGGCTGTCGATAAATCCACAGTGGTGTGTTTCGCTCCGCTGCACACACCCTACGGTCCATTGACAAACTGGCCAGCCATTGGCGAAAACGGTCCATTGGTTGCCCGAACCGATTTTGCTTGTCATTATTTGGCTCGAAGCAACTTCCGCCCTACTAAAGCCAACAGGTGTCATCGTATGAGCCAACAGAATTCGACCATTGTCCCGCGTCTTTCCATCATGATGTTCCTGCAGTTTTTCGCATGGGGAACATGGTTTTCAACTCTGAATGCTGCACTGGATTTTGCAAAGTTGACTGACTTTATTGGCGGTGCCTATGCAAGCGCGCCGATCGCAGCGATTCTCGCTCCACTGTTTCTGGGATTGATCGCGGACCGGTTCTTTTCTTCAGAACGTGTCATGGGCGTCCTGATGCTGATCGGTGGTGCAATTCTACTCGTGATTCCGTCAGTGGCCGCCAAAGGGGTGGAAAGTGGGCCAACTGTAGTTTGGCTGATTCTGGCTCACCTGCTCTGCTACATGCCGACGCTGGGGCTGGGAAATACGATTGCCTTCACTCACATCCCGAGCCAGGATCAGTTCCCAAAGATTCGCGTGTGGGGAACAATTGGCTGGATCGCGGCGGGGCTGCTGGTGGGTGGCATGGGATGGTCCAGCAGTTTCAACATCTTCTGGGCTGGGGGAATCAGCAGCATCCTGCTGGGAATTTTCAGCTTCATGCTTCCGCATACACCGCCGCCATTGAAGGGCAAGCCGATGGACCTGCGATCGCTGTTTATGCTGGATGCGTTCAAGTTGCTGACAGACTGGAACTTCCTGGTCTTTGCCATCTGCTCAACGCTGATCTGCGTGCCGTTGGCTTATTACTATGGCATGACGGGATCCTACCTGACTCAAACCGGATTCGGTGCAGCGGCCGCGACCATGACCATCGGGCAAATGTCAGAAATTTTCTTCATGTTGCTGATCCCGTTTTTCTTCCGGCGTCTGGGTTTGAAAATCATGATTCTGGTAGGCATGGCGGCGTGGGTCGTCCGCTATGCCTTGTTTTCGTCCAGCGCGCCAGATCAGGTCACCTGGATGATTCTGCTGGCCGTTGCCCTCCATGGCATCTGCTATGACTTCTTCTTCGTAACGGGATTCATGTACACGGATCAGAAAGCTCCAAAAGCCATCCGCGGACAGGCTCAGAGTCTGCTCGTGTTCCTGACACAGGGCATCGGAATGTTCTTCGGATACAAGATCATGGCCGCAGGCAGCTTTCTGGGAATTCCTCTGAACCTGACCGTCGGAAAGTATGGGGAGCAAGTCACGAAGGCACAGGAGTACACTGAGGCACTCAAGAACGCAGCAGGCGAACAGGCGCCCATGAGCTTCATCGACACGTTTGCAAATATGCTTTCGCGCACCCTGCCGGCCGGGCTGGACAAAGAGTTGCTGTCATCCACGATGGATCAGTGGAAAAACTTCTGGATGTTTCCATCAATTATGGCCGGGATCGTGCTGGTCATCTTCGCGCTGACGTTCTGGGATAAGATGAAACCATCGGCTGAAGAGACTCAAAATGCTGATGCAGAAAACTTGTTCTGATAATTTTCCGGAATGCAGGCTTCAGCACGCATGCATTCGTGATTGCGCCCTTTGCAATTCAATGACGCCTTCCTTTTGATCCTTTGGAAAATCGCACAAAGTCTCCGGGCGACGATCCGGGAAAACAAGGGTGTCAGCGACGGTCTTGAATAACGTCAATGACAGATTCGAAAAAAGATTTTCGAATTCAAATTTTGTGCAGTGTGTCGACAAGGATGTAGAATTTTTTGTGGCATGGGTTTCAGTGTTCGATGGAGGGTTGAATCGGGACTATCGACAGAGTATTCTGGCGTTGGCTGGCGAAACGCAGTTTGGCTCTGCGGGGACGCAACCACACGGAA
>JAYSPO010001218.1:0-16033 GCA_043722015.1 Candidatus Kuenenia sp.
TTTGCGTATTCATCGACGAGTTTCGGCGTTAGCTCGGACGCGACGTCCCATAGTGATTCGAACTCGCTTGCGACCTGAGCGTGCGCATCCGGCGCAGAAAACTTGTCACTCAACAGATTCCATTCGATTCCAGTTTGCAACGCTGGTCGTGACAGATTGCTGCTTCCGACTGCAATGAATCCCGTATGATCATCGGCTATCTGCCACGCCTTCGGATGAAACGAAGCGGGAGCTGACGGGATGCGCGCCATCTCGATCAACTTCACTCGCAGTCGTTCTTGCTCGAACTCTTCGACAGATAGATCACACCAGCCCATCAGCCGCCGCAGCGCATGCGCATCAGAAATGTAAAGATAGTCGCTGACAAGTATGCGAACCTTTGCTTCATTGCGGATCGCCTCAAACAACCGTTCTTCAATGACATCGAGTCCGGAAAGCTGGACGAACGACGCGAGCACGTCAACATAGCGAGCCCCTGCAATGCGCCACGACAAATGTTCCCAAAGCGGCGACGTCGGAAACCCTGTGCTCAAAGTCAGCGGCACAGCCTCTGCGATGAGACTTTTGGATTCGACGGCTTCTTTGAGGTAGTTGCCCTTATCCGGAATGACATGCCTGACGCCGCCGCGAGGATCCACCACATCCCCGTGATACCGCGGAATCACATGAATGTGAACATGCGGAACCGTCTGGCCAGCCGCATCACCGGAATTGAAACCGACGTTGTAGCCATCCGGCTTTGGAATCAGCCGCTCATCGAGCATCGATTTGACGACGTTGACCAGCTCCATCAACGCCGCTTGTTCCTGAGCCGTCGCCTCAAACCAAGTTGGCACAATCCTTTTCGTTACAACCAACGAATGACCCGCAGTGACCGGAAATCGATCAATAATCGCGAATGCTTCCGCGTTCGACGCAATCCAATCTGCGGGTCGTATTTGCAGAAATGGTGACGACATCAGTACCACTCATGTACAGGTAAGAACAGACGAGAACACTCGAAGCACTGTAGCACAACTCGTGCAATGTCGATCGCGAGGGACGAACAGATTCTGGTGATACCGCAGGCCGACGCGTTCGAAAAAGTTAATCAATGTTTGCTGTGAATGTTTGTCAAAGCAGAAACCGCGTTTTTGGAATTCCTTGATGACTTCCTGAAAGCGAAGGCGAGTTCGATTTCCGATGGCAAGATTTGTGAGTAACAGGACAAAATCCTGATTCATCACGAGAACCTTTCCGGCTCTCCCTCTGGCTTGGATGAAATTCTGAGCCACCGTTTTTTCAAAGGCTTCGACATATTGCATTTGGACGCGATGCCTTCCAGTGCCCTCTGCAAATTGCAGCTCTGAAGAATGCAGCAATACGTCCAGCTCATCAAAGACAGTCGTACCCTCAGCATGCTTTACCGCTAGCTTGCGATCTTGCTGAAATTTCGCGGAGAACTCTTTGACCGCTCTGCCTGCTGCTTGTTGCTGATCCGCAGGCGAGTTCAACAGTGATGCCGCAAAAGCCCAAAGTGGTTCTGCAGGCGTCTGCTCTCCACTGTTCAGATACTCCAATGCGGAAAGGCGAGGAAAGATGCGGGAGACTGCTGTCTCAAGTGGCTTGAAGCCGAATGACGTGAGTTGCGTTCGTTCGCTACTAGAACGCTCGTTGTCGAGAATGAAATACAACGGACGAGCCACCGGCGGGCTGCCAGTCTTCCAATGTGTGATGTTCAGCGCTAGCTGGGTGCTGTAGATCACGTTGTAGAGTTCAAAGAATGGTTCAAAATTGGCCATCAAGTAGTCTGCATGATTGATGAGGAACAGCAGGTCCTTCTGAAACAAATCTGCGACGAATGGTAAATAAGGATTCTCAGCTTTTTCGAATGGCTGTGCCTTGAGATTCTCATCCAGCGCGTCAATAAACAGCTTTTCGATAAAAGTTGCTGAACCTTCGAATGTCGCATCGGAATGAGGACTCACAAATCCGCAAAATATTTTGGCCAAGTGTTTGGTGGAAGCGTTGTCGCCAGCAGCACTCTTTAGCAGCAGAAAACGTGGCGAGCGATTCAGCAATGCGTCGTTGTCAAAATACATGCGTCGGAGATCATCGATCACATGGCTTTCGCTTAAGCGGTGCTTCAGTCGATCCAGGCATCTCGACTTAAACGCCTCCCATGAGAATCCTTTTCGAGGGCGTTTGCCGACAAATGCACACAGCACACTGCCCCCGACGGTTGAATACTCAAATTCTTTGCCTCCCTTTCTGAAGGGAAGAAACGAAGTGAGTGCGTTCTTGTTTTCGACCTGGAGCTGTCCAAGAGCAATCACCCTTTCAACGAGATTCATGCTCACGACTCCACCACGATTTCGTCATTGGATAAGTCATTGCGCAGTACCCATTCCTGATCTCCATACTGAATGTGGATTGAGTCTGAGGTTCGAATCCGACGGGTCACAGCCTCCACCAATTCTTCGAGTACGACCACACTTGTCTTGTCATGCTTATTGGGGCGGTAGCCTCGGATGATTCGCTGAAGCAACTCTAGAAATGCCACAGAGACACGCACTGCCGGCAGATCCTGGTCATCAAGAGCCAGCATGACTTCAAAGTGGCGCAGTTCAGTGGATCCAGCAGCAGCGGCGATTCGCGTCAATGACGGTTGCATGTTGGCTTTTGACGACATCGCATAGCCGTTCAGTTTTCCAAGAAAAAACCGGTCTTTCTTGATCTCTGGGGCGATGCGGTTTGCAAACGAAATCAGCCCGCGGATAAGCACATCCTTGTAGAATTCGCGAAGCTTGGTACGTTTGTTCTTGTCTCCGTCGTACTCCGCGTGGAGCAGCCAGAACTGGCGATAATCGTCGAATAGCCCCTCTTTCAGATCTGCAGCAATCGACTGATGATAGTTGTTGCCAATTTCGACATCCTGCATCAGGAAGAAGAAGCGGATCCATGAACTTGGTTCCAGCGTCATTGCGCCAAGGTAATGAAGCGCCTCGTCCTGGAATGCCAGGAATTCGGCATCGAAGAGTCCCAGCTTGGTGCGAATTCTGAACAAGTCGAGACGTTTCGATCGTTTCGTGCATGGATCCAGTTTTTGCAGAGCGTCCAACAGATCTGAACCTGACAATCGAAAGATGTTGTCAAACAGAAACCCTTCGCCCGTCAAAATTCTGTACACAAAATCCAGAACGGTTCTTGCCGTCAGGAACTGATCGTATCGCAGATGAGCGTGCAGTAAGACGTCCAAAAGTTTTTCGCGGACTTCCGGGATTTGGAGCAGATAGAAATTGCGGGCGTGTTGCGATTCGGGATTCGCACGTTTGTATGCCACGAAGAATGGATTGTCGGGCTTTGGGTCGACGAGCCGCTCCAGCAACTGACCGATGAATTGTGCATCGACGTGTTGCGTCGTGATCTTGAACTTGGGGTAGTTTCGAAAATCAACAAACGAGCAAACCGAAGCCCCAGCGTCGTCGCCTTCAAGATATTTGCTGATCGCTGTCTTTATGTCGGCATGCGTGCTGTTTCCATCCGCAGCATAGTTCCCCAGCATGCCGATGTTGATTCCAACGACCAGCGTTTGCTTTCCCGCCTTGAATTCGGAAAACTGATCGTCGAGTGTCTGAATAGCGTCCTTCTGCGGATCGAAGCTGTGAGTGGCATCCAGATGGAAACGAACTTTGGTGCCATAACTGGAGTAAATTCGACGGAACAACTCTGATTTTCCGTCGCCGCTAGAGCCGCAGACAAAGAGCACTCGGGGCTTCTTGAGATTTCTGTCGATCTCAGCTCGCAGGGCTGCCTCCACCGGAGTCTGCACATAGAGATACTCTTTCAGAGCATTCAGCTCCGCGACGTTGCTTTCCAGCGTCGTGACGGCAGTGGCAGACCCCTTCGACAGCGTCTCGATCAGTTCTTCGAAGTCCATGCCTGCCGTTCATATCCAAACCGGAATGCGTGAGAAAAGCACTGGCAGGCAAATTGACCCTACGGATCACTTATCTCCGCCCGCTACCTTCCGGCCAGCATACCGGCAGGCGTGCCGGGGTCAATCGAGTTGATCTGCATTTGGCAGGGAATAGTATGGCCAGAGCCCCGAACTGCCAAATCTTACAAAGCATTGCTTGAGAACACTTTGCGACGGCGAAAAGACATCGACAAAACTCAGAGTGTCACGAAGGGAGTTCCCTTCGGGGAGGGGCAGCTAATCATGCATGAATCAGAGGGAAAGCAACACATGCGTATCAATGAGCAATTTCATTCGATGCCGACTCCGAAGGCATCAGCCAACTCAGGTGGCAGAGTGTCAAAGTCGTCAGCGATCACAACTTGCCCTTTCCACATACCACCGCGCCGTTTCAACTTCTTCGGTTCAATATCGACTACCTCAATTCTGACTGTTGTTCCTTCCGGAAGACTGACCGGTTCATCAGGAACAATCACACCGTTTTGAAAATGTCCGCGAATCACCATTTTTTTCTCCCTGGTTTTCGCTTCGGATCATAACCAAATCAATTTCGATGTCGAAGCCCGGTTTCCGCTACTTCAGAAAGCCAAATGAATGCCCACGTTTACCGATACGCGGAGAGAAAGTCGTGATGGAATGTGGCCTCCAAACACAGGGGATTGGGCGACGGATGGCTATTTTCCGCCGGTTCGTTCTTTCTCTCCGGCTCCGTTTTGGCGTATAATCGCCGTATGACCGCGAAACTGACGAAAGAACTTGCAGCCGCTCTGCACGCGACCGGGGATCACGAACTCGAAGTCGTCGATCCCGATACGTCGCGCGTTTATTTCATTGTCGAGAGTGAAATGCACCGGCAGGCGATGGATGCTCTTCGCCGCCAACAGGATCGCGATGCAATCGCCCAGGGAATTGCGGAGATGGAAGCCGGTCAGGGGATTCCACTTGAGGAAGCATTCGATGACATTCGAGCAGCCCTCAGCCTACGGCAACGGCAGCAGTGAGCTATCGTCTGATTATTCTGCCGCAGGCCAAGGCGGACGTGCTGCGTAACGCGGAGTGGTGGGCGCTCCATCACTCATCAGAGCAAGCCGCGCGTTGGTTTGACACGATCCAGTCTCAATTGGAATCGATCGCTGATTTCCCACAAAGCCATTCGCTCTCAGCGGAGAACGACGATTTTCCGTACGAGATTCGCGACAAGCTCCTCGGACTTGGCTCGCGGCCCGGTTACTCCTTCAGAGCCCCGAACTGCCAAATCTTCCAAAGCATTGTTTGAGAACACTTTGCGACGGCGAAAAGACATAGACAAAACTCAGAGTGTCACGAAGGGAGTTCCCTTCGGGGAGGGGCAGCTACGACGACCGATCGCGGCTGAATGCCTGAAAACAACCGAACGCGGGCTTCGCCCGCAACCAAATATGATTTTTATTTTACCACGGAGGGCACGGAGAACACGGAGTACCAGAGGCTCGATGGCGGGGCTATAAAATTGCATTCTCGATTTCATACTGACCGCATACTTACCGCGATTCCCTCGGTGATCTCCGTACTACTGACCGTTGATTTCTTGTTGTGCCGCGAAGATTTTCCGGTGTTTCCTTTTGCGATCTTTGCGATCTCTTGCGGCCATTGATTTGTTAAAAAACACGTCAATGCGCACCAGGTCCTAAGCCGCAAAAGAACGCAAAGATCGCAAAACTGTCGCTGGGAATTTATTGCCTGATTTCAATCGCAGTTTTCGACCACGGATTTCGCGGATCGCACGGATGAGTTGCAGTGTGTTCAATTGTGAAATCGGTGGGAAAGAGTTCTTTCACGCACTTCCCTTCTGGGTTGCGGGCGAAGCCCGCGCTGGGATCTCCGTGGTCAAGAATGCGATTTGTATTTTGCCTCTGGCGGTCCCTGAGCCTCCTTTTGGACTGCAACCGAATTTCTGAATCCGAAAAAACCAGGGTCGAAAAGATGCGCGCAAAATGCGCAGTTGTTGAAAAGAAAGAATCAAACAAAGCCTGCGTGAGCCGCGACGTTTGTGGTTGCGTTTCAGGCAAGAAATGAGGAAGAGACGGGCCACCCCGTCGATGATGCTACGCGGGTGGCGTGATTCCGAAATCCTGCACGGTCAGTAATGCACTGAAGGGGATGCCACGGGCCTCGAATGCAGCTCGACCGCCCTGAAGTCGATCGACAATGCCGACGGCATGGACGACTTTGCAGCCGAATTCTTCTACCCGAGCAACGGCCTCAAGGGCACTGCCGCCGGTGGTGACAACGTCATCGACGATCACGACTCTGTCACCCGGCTGAATCGGGCCTTCGACGTAGCGTTGAGTCCCGTGGCCTTTGGCTTCTTTGCGAACCATGAAGCCCTGCAGCGGACGATTCTGCGCGGCGGCTGCGACAAGTACTCCGCCGACGATCGGATCTGCTCCGATCGACATTCCCCCAAAGCCGGTGAATTCGACGTCCTGCAACAATGCCAGCAGCCCGTACGAAATCTGCATCAATCCTTCGGCACTGAGCGTGACCTGTTTGCCATCCAGGTAATATGTGGACTTCTTTCCGGAGGCCAGCGTGAAATCGCCGAACTTGAGGGCTCGTTCCCGAACCAGATCCATTAATCGTGCGCGGTTGAACATGGAACAGTCTGCTTTTATGATTGGGTTGAAGTTATCGTCTGAGAAGGCGCGTACGGCACGACATCCAGCGAGGATCGAGCGACGCATCGTAACCGGCAGGATGATGAGTTCAACCCGTGCGTTACGGGTTGTCGCCGACACTTTCAGGATTGCTATTTATGTCCGCTCAGTTGAGTGAATTTGCCCGATCATTGAACGTCGAGACCGCTTTCACCGTCCTGGCGGTTGCCAAAAAGCTCAAGGCCGCCGGCAAGGATGTCGTGGAACTGGAGATCGGCGACAGTCCTTTTAACAGCACAGCATCTGCGATTCAGTCCGGGTTGCAGGCGATCCACGACAACCAGTCGCACTATTGTCCATCACCAGGGATTCCGGAGTTTCGAGAGTCAGCTGCGAAGTTTCTGAAGAACGAATTTTCCATTCCGGTCGCCGCCGAAAACATTGCCGTCGGTCCCGGAGCGAAAGTTTTTGAACAGTTCTTCTGCGAAGCATTTCTTGGCCCCGGCGACGGTTGCCTCGTCTTCAGTCCGCACTTTCCGACATACCTGCCAAATATTCAGCGGCGTGCTGCGAGGGCCGTATTGAAACCCTTGAAACAAGAGACGGAATTCCGTCCGCAGGTGGCGGATATCGAAGATTTTCTGAACAATGATCCTGCACCGCGGGCGATCTTTCTGAATTCGCCTCACAATCCGACGGGCGGCGTGACGACGGAGCAGGACCTGCGGGACATCGCTGATCTGATTCGTGGTCGCAACGTCGCCGTGTTCAGTGACGAACCATATTGCCACATGATCTGGAAGGGCAAACACGACTCATTGCTCGCTCAGCCGGGAATGCTGGACCAGTGCGTCGCGGCGTATACGTTCAGCAAGTCATATTCGATGAGCGGTTGGCGACTGGGATTCTGCGCGTCGTCGCGCGGGATCATTGATGCGATCGGCAAGATGATCAATACGACTCTTTCGTGTACTCCGCCGATCGTGCAGCTTGCCGGGCGCGCAGCCCTCGAACGCGATTCGCAGGAACGTGATGAGACGATGCTGAAGTTTCGTGAGAAAGTGATGCTGTTGACTCAGGGATTAAATCGCATCGCAGGCTTTTCGGCTCTGGATCCGACCGCCACGTTTTACGTCTTTCCCGGCGTGAAGCCGATCTGCAATCGTTTGAAAATCACCAGCCACGGACTGGCCTTGTATTTTCTGGAAGCGGCTGACGACAAGTTCGGCGTCGCATGTCTGGGCGGCGAATGCTTTGGAGAAGCCGGAGGAGGATTCCTGAGATTCAGTTGCGCGGAGCCTAACGATCGCCTGCAACAAGCGCTCGACTTTATCCCGGTCGCGCTGTCCCGACAGGATCGCATTGATGCATGGCTGACGGCCCACCCGGAATTCCGTTTGAAGAAAGACTATGTGTAGTGCTTACGCCTTCAGACGTGCGACAATTTCATCGACAATTCGATTGACCGGGAAGCGGTCCTGTAGCAGGCTGTCGCGGTCACGCACTGTCACGCAGTTGTCCTTCGCGGTATCGCCATCGACCGTAATGCAGAATGGCGTACCGATCTCGTCCTGACGCCGGTATCGGCGGCCAATTGCACCCTGTTGATCGTATTGGCAATTCAGACCGGCGGCCTTGAGTTCCCCGAAGATTTCTGCAGCTTTCTCCGGCATGCCTTCCTTCTTGATCAGTGGGAACACAGCGGCTTTTACGGGAGCCAGACGCGGATGGAACTTCATCAGGACTCGCTCCTGCATTTCCCCTTTTTCATCCGGCTGTTGGTCTTCATGGTAGGCTTCGCAGATGAACGCCAATGTGCCGCGGTCGGCACCGGCGGACGGCTCAATGACATGCGGCAGGAATCGTTCACGGGTCTGATCGTCAAAGTACGTCAGGTCCTTTCCGCTGCCGCGATGTTTCGGAGTCCCGTCGGCGTTCTTTTCAACTTCCAGTTCGCCGTCGGCGTTTTTCTTCAGCTTGCCTTCCATGTGCGAACGCAGGTCAAAGTCTCCTCGATGTGCAACGCCTTCCAGTTCTCCGAATTCACCTTCGCCCAGGAACGGAAATGCGTACTCGATGTCGGCGGTACCGACTGAATAATGAGCCAGCTCATCCTGATGATGATCACGCAGAATGATTCGATCTTTATCGATCCCCAGATTCAGATACCAGTTGTACCGACGATCGCGCCAGTAGGTGTACCATTCCCGTGACTGTGACGGATGACAGAAGAATTCGATTTCCATCTGTTCAAATTCACGCGAACGAAAGGTAAAGTTGCGTGGCGTGATTTCGTTACGGAAACTCTTGCCGACCTGACAGATTCCGAACGGCAGCTTGACGCGACTGCTGTCGCAGACGTTCTTGAAGTTGACGAAGATCCCCTGAGCTGTTTCCGGACGCAGGAACGCGGCGTCTTCTTCGGTTCCCATGGCACCGAGGATCGTTTTCATCATCAGATTGAATTCGCGGGGTTCCGTCAGTTTACAGCCGGTATGGTCACCGACCATCTTACTGGGCTTTTGAGGGCACGGCGTGTTGGGAATATGATCCTGACGAAATCGCCCTTTGCAGGTATGGCAATCCACCATCATGTCGTGGAACAGATCGTAGTGTCCGGAACATTTCCAGACCTGCGGGTGCATGATCAGAGCCGATTCCAGGCCGACCATCTGAAACGTCGCAGGGGCACCGGCTGGCTGAACCAGTTCGTTGTGCGCCGACACCATGTCGTGATACCACGCATCGCGGACGTTGCGTTTGAGTTCCGTGCCCAGCGGACCGTAGTCCCAGAATCCGTTCTGTCCGCCGTAGATTTCAGAGTTCTGAAAAATGAATCCACGGCGTTTGCATAGTGCAACAATCTTGTCCATCGAACGGGTCATGAGGCAGGTTTCTTTCCTGAAAACCAAGTAATCGAATTTCCGGCACAGTCCGCCGGGTGCGGGATTGTAGAGGCCCGATTCGTCGGCGCAAAGGACAGTCAGAAAACAGAGTTGGTAGAAGTCGTCATATTTCGTTAAGGTGCCCTGTGTCTAGAGAACGGACGCGGTCATGAGTAAGTTAATTGGCGAGCGGCATGCGTCAGCTTGCCGGTACAAAAACGAGGTACCGGAGGGCTCACGCCGCTCCGCTCGCCGGATTCATTTCTGGCCGCGCGAAGTATCAAACACGAAATCCGGCGAAGGACGATACAGCATGGACCAGACGCTCATCGATGAAATCGCCGTCTTTCCACTGCCAGGATGCCGTGAACCCTTGAGTTCTCTCAGTCATATGCTCGGGGCGTTTGTATTCGCCGCGATGGCAATTTTGCTGATTCGGCGTGGACGCGGGGATTGGGTCAGAACGTCGAGTCTGGTGGTGATGGCAATCTCGTCGGTTTTCCTCCTCATTCTGAGTAGCGCGTATCACCTGGCGTGGCCAGGTCCCGCGCGTGATTTTTTGCTGCGAGCTGATGTGGCAGGTGTTTTTCTGCTGATTGCCGGCAGCATGACACCAGTCCATGCAATTCTCTTCACCGGTCGCTCACGTTTGCTGGCGCTCGTCCTGATCTGGTCGGTCGCTGTCGTGGGCATCCTGCTGCGGATGATTTATCACGAATATGTGTCGGACGCTGTAGGTGTCTCCATCTTTCTGATCTGCGGTTGGGGAAGTCTGGTGACTGCCATTGTCCTGTGGCGGCGGTTTGGTTGGACTTTCATTAAACCTGCGGTGCTTGCTGGTGTGTCCTACAATCTGGGAGCAATCGTGTTGCTATTCCACGGCCCGACAATCGTCAGCGGAATTATGGGGCCTCACGAATTATGGCATTTTGCGGTGTTGAGCGGCCTTGCGATGCATTGGCGATTCGTGTTCCAGTTTGCGGCCGGTTCCGAACCGTTTTTGGCTGCATCCTGAGATACCAGTGCTCCGTCACGCATTCATTGATGGGTTGTGTGCCACGGGCTTTGCCAGTGCTCCTCATTTGCAGGAAGCACTGGCAGAGCCAGTGGCACACATCATTACACTGTTGACGGAGCACAAGGTTGTAAGTTAATGCGAATCCCTGGCAGGCAAAACAGCCTTATTCATCGTCGCAGGTGTCGAAGGGTCGCTCGCCGAGGATCCTGGCGACTTCGTCCCGTTCCAGATTTTCTGCTTCCAGCAGCGCAGCCGCCAGTGTGTCCAGTTTGTCACGGTACTGTTTCAGCAACTGCACAGCGGAAGCATGGGCTTCATGCATGATTTTTTGCACTTCCACATCGATCAGCCGAGCAGTTTCTTCGCTGAATTCACGATAGGTGTGCATTTCCTTACCCAGGAACGGATGTTCTTCCGACTGCCGAAATGCGACCGGGCCGATGGCTTCCGACATGCCCCAACTGGCCACCATGCGACGCGCCAGACGTGTCGATCTGTCAATGTCGTCTTCGGCGCCGGCGGAGAATTCATCAAAGACAAGTTTCTCAGCCGCACGTCCGCCCATCATCATGACGAGCCGCGCTTTGAGCAGATGTTCGCCGACGTTGTAGAGTTCTTTTTCCGGCATCAGCTGCGTCACACCCAATGAGCGACCGCGCGGCACGATTGAGATTTTGTGGACCGGGTCCATGCCTTTCTGACACCAGGCGAGGATCGCATGGCCCGCTTCGTGCCATGCGGTCAGATCCCTTTCCTTGAGTTCCACGGGCTCATCCCGCGGAGCCCCCATCAGGATCAGATCCTGGGCGTAAAGAAAATCGACCATTTCGACCGTCCGCTTGTCTTCGCGGGCGGCTTTTAACGCTGCTTCGTTGACCAGCTTTTCCAGGTCCGCCCCGCTGTAGCCGATCGTTGTCCGGGCCAGACATTCAAGTTCCACGTCGTCAGCCAGCGGCACCTTGCGCGAATGGACTTTGAGAATCCCCAGTCTACCTTCCCGCGCCGGTTTATCGACGGTGACATGACGATCAAAACGTCCGGGCCGCAGGAGTGCCGGATCAAGCACATCCTGGCGGTTCGTGGCAGCGAGCACGATGACGGTTTCGCCCTGCTGGAAGCCGTCCATCTCACTGAGAATCTGGTTCAATGTCTGTTCGCGTTCATCATGTCCACCGCCAACTCCCGCTCCGCGGACTCGTCCTACGGCGTCAATTTCATCGATGAAAATGATACAGGGCGAAGCTTCACGAGCCGTCTTGAACAGATCTCGCACACGTGTGGCACCGACACCCACGAACATCTGAATAAATTCAGAACCGTTAATGGAAAAGAACGGCACACCGGCTTCCCCGGCGGTGGCTCGAGCCAGCAATGTCTTGCCGGTACCTGGAGGTCCAACAAGCAGCACACCTTTCGGAATCCTGGCCCCCAGTTTCGTAAATTTTTTCGGCGTCTTCAGGAACTCAACAACTTCCTGCAGGTCCTGTTTGGCGTTTTTCAGTCCGGCAACATCTTCGAATGTCGCAGCCTTGTCACTTTTTTCAAATCGTCGTGCAGGGCTGCGCACAAAGCTGCCCATCATGCCGCCACTTGAAAACGGGTCCGAAGACCGCCGCATGACCGTCCACAGAATGAAGATTAATCCCAACGGTAACAGGATCCAGATGAGCAACTGAGTGCCGTTATCAACGGCGGTCGGCGTGGATTCGACCTGTACTCCTTTTTTATCGAGATCCGCTAAAAATTCATTGTCTCGCATCCGTTCCGGCGGAAGCACGGTGTTGAATTTCTTGCTGAGTTTTCCGGCTGGGAAATTTACCGGCGCTTCCGGGATGACCTTCCATTCACCCGTCATGAACTCCTGCTGAAAGCGGACCCGGTCGATATTGTCGGCCTGGAGTTGTTTCTTGACGAATGAGTAGGGAACAGTAGAACCGTAATTCGATGGTGAGCTGTAAAACATCCACATCACCAGCGCAAAGCCGATGACACCCAGAATAATCATGGTTCCAAAATTGCGTCGTCGGGGATCGCCACCCTGGCCATCGCTGGGTTTGTTATTCGACGGCCCTGGAGAATTGTCTCCGGATTGCTGATCCATGCGAACTTATGTCCTGGCTGGAATTTTGTGTGCGTTGAGTTCTGGTAACAGGGGCTGACGGTGGTTGATGAAATCAACCTCCCGCCAAGGGAACTTTCGTCCTGATCGTTTAACGGCAAGCCGCAGGCGTCGTCGGCAGGTTCCACCTGCGGCTCGCCGTTAAACCAAAAATGCTGACCCAGGAGACTAAAACGACGATCCCCAAGGGGCAAGGGCAGACTCTGATCATTTCTGCCCGTCCGGAGAAACATCGAAGCGTAACGGACCTTCCGTGGTCTCGCAATCCACTCTTCAGGCGAAGCACAGCAACCGTCCGTTCTGCTGGTCTTCGCCGACGACCAGATGTCCTTCGCCGATGGCGATGCCGGCATTGATCGGGCGTCCGGCGTTGTACTTCCAGGTCTCGGTCCCCGTCTGCAGGTCGATACCGTACAGATTGCCATCTCCTGAACCCACAAACAGTCTGGAATCGACAACGGCGGCGGAACATTCGATTCGGGAGCGTGTGGCAAACGTCCATTTGCCTTCGCCGGTCTTTCGATCCACAGCGTGAACATTCTTGTCGTGGCCACCGACGATCACCAGCTCATCCGTGACGACCGGTGACGCATGAAACGGCATCTTCCGCGGACCTGCGTATCGCCAGACAAATTCGCCTTTACGCCAATCGACGCAGACAATTTCGCCCGTATGCGTACCAACGTACAGCAAATCTCCGACGACGGCCGGTGAGGCGATCAGAAATGACTCCAGCGGCATGTCACGAAACTCTTTGCCGGTCTGCAAATCGATGACTCGCAGATGTTCATCACAGCCTGCCAGAAATGTGAACGAACCTTCTATGGCTGGCGAACAATTGATGCGGTCGTTGGTTTGAAACTTCCAAACTTCGGTTCCGTCCGGATTCAGGCAGTACAAGTAGCTGTCGTGTGACGCGAGCAGCAACTTGTCTTCGAATTGTGCCACGCACCCGGCAATTTCAGCATCCGAAGCGAACACCCAGACTTTCTTACCTGATGTTCGGTCGATGGCATGCAGCACACCGTCTTCGTCGCCAATGTAAATCATGGTCGCCGTGACGAGCGGAGCGGCTTTGAATCCAGGGGCGAATTTTTTGGGATCGGGGTCTTCAATTGAGCGGTACTTCCAGATTTCTTTGCCAGTCTTCAGATCCAGGCAATGCAGATTTCCTGCAAGCGCCGGCGCGTAGACAAATTCGCCGACAATGGCGACTGCCGCCACCCAGCCATCCGGTGATGCAAGCTCCCACTTCAACGTGGGCTGGTCGGCCAGCGTCGATCTGGAAATCCCACGTTGGTCCGGAGTCGCTCGAAACGATGCCCAACTCGACGCGCGCGGCGCTTCAATCCCATCGAACGTGGGCGCTGCCAACACGGATTTTTCAAAACGTGCCGAAACGCTGATCGCGGCGAGTCCGGTCCCTATCTGTCGCAGCGCGGTGCGGCGGGATCTCGTTGTTGAAGGCTGTGTACGCATAGAAATGATTCCGTGAAAGTTTGTAACTCAGATCACCATTCGACTTTCCCCGATCCGTTGAACAAACAGTTTTCAAACAGGCTCGGAGCCTGTCTGATGAACGTAGTTTTTGTGAGCGGCACGGGGCTAGCGGTCTGTTGATTTAGTAATTCTTGTAGGGTGTGTGTATCGCTAGCGAAACACACCAGTTTCTCACGCTTTCCCCAAATGGTGCGTTGCGCTCCGCTTCACGCACCCTACGATTAAATCAACAGCCTGCAAGCGCCTTGCGGCTCACGGATCACATCGCGTTTCGATAAAGTTGTACAAATGCCGCCACATCCATTTTCCGGGGATTGAATGTGCCGGTCCACTGCTGAGTTGCCTCAGCCGCCAGGCGATCCAGCATAACTTCATCGGCTTCAGTGTCGATCGCCTGCGACACAGAGACAGGCATATCGGCCAGCCGCAGGAATTCTGTAAACCCCTCTGCAAGTCGATAGGCAGCAGAATCACGATTGGATTCAGCATCGTCCCATTTTGCCGCGATGACCAGTTCGCTGTACATGTCGCCCGCGACATTGGCATTCCATTGTATGACGTGCGGGAGCATCAGACCAACGGCGATTCCGTGTTTCGTTCCAAATTGCGCGGTGAGTGGATTCGCGGCGGCATGGGCGGCCCCGAGCATACTGTTCTCAATGGCGGCACCGGCCAGAAAGGCACCGAGTTGCATTTTCCCGCGGGCATCCAGGTTTTCCGGCTCCCGCAGCATGATTGGAAATGCCGACGACAGAAGTTCCCATGCCTGGCGCGCAAACATCTGTGAAATTGGATTACGTTTGGTTGTGACGTAACTTTCGATCGCGTGCGTCATCGCATCAATTCCCGTCGCTGCGGCGACAGCGGCAGGCATTGTCACAGTGAGTTCCGGGTCCAGAATGGCGACCCGGCAAGCGGCCTTGGGATCACCGCACGCCATTTTCATATGCGTTTCCGCGTCTGCGATGACAGCAAACGACTGTGCCTCGCTGCCAGTCCCGGATGTCGTGGGCACAGCGATCATCGGCAGCATCGCGAGCTGGGCTTTGCCAACTCCTTTATAGTCCTGCATCCGACCGCCGTTGGTCAGCAGAAAGTTGGCCCCTTTTGCACAGTCGATGCTGCTTCCGCCGCCGAGCCCCACGATCAGGCCAATGTTTGCCTTCCTTGCAAATGCAACGCAGCGATCGACATGGTCTGTGGTCGGGTTCTCCTGAACCTGATCGAAGACTGCAACCTCAAGTCCCGCTGCGCTCAGGTAATTTTGGGCCTGATCGCAGTACCCGGTTTTCCGTAACCCGATGTCGGTCACGACGAGCACTCGTCGACCGCCAAGTTCATGCGCGAGTTTTCCAAGCTGACTAAACGTACCGCATCCAAAGACGACGCGAGTTCGCTGATTGAAATCAAAGGCTCTTGTCGCCGTGAGCTGATCGGCAGGACTCGGACGAGTTGGCTGAACGAAGGAAGTCATGAAAGGCCAAAGTGCAGGGCGGCGTGTTTGGTAGGCATTTTGAGAAGCTATGTAAGGTACAGGATAGTCTTCCGATTGCCCGACGACAACGAGGTCTCACATTTTGCCGCATCGCATACTGCGTGCGGGGTGGTTCGATACGTTCGAACAAGGAACCACTTCGTACTACTAACAGTTGATTTCTTGTCGTGCCGCGAAGATTTTCGGCGGCGGTTTGTAGAGGTTGCTCCCGTGCATAAACTCTGTTCTCACCAGCGTTCGGACTCGGTGAGGGTAAAATCGGAAAGTAGCCGTCACGCTCCGCCGTGACGAGCATTGAACTGGGCCACATGAATGGAGTGCCTGCGCTGATTGTCCTTCAGGCCATAAAACGCGGCTGGTCGTGGAAAACTGTCTCGGTTGATCAGTCTTGAAGGACAAATGCTCATCACGGCGGAGCGTGA
>JAYSPO010001219.1:0-1069 GCA_043722015.1 Candidatus Kuenenia sp.
CCACGGTCACCATCATCACATCGTGCAGTCGAAATCCAGGTTCGCGAATTAATTGTTCCAGCGGCGGACCCGGCAGGTCAATGACGCCAAATGCGACATTCCTCGGCCCTTGATCGGCTCGGTCGAGCGACTTCACGATTGCGGCGGCATTCACGCCTAGACTCACGTTTTGAATAGACCACTTTTTGTCAGCCCCCGACCGGATTATCGAAAACGTGTATTCCTTGTTCCGTCCCTGGACATGCTCGGCTTCATCCGCAATCGGAGGGTTTGGATTACGCCCGAGGTAATTCACTCCCTGAATTTGAATTTCTGCGGTGCTCGGTGCCAGAATCGCCGTCCCTGTTTTTGAATCTCGATTCTCGAAGCGGATGTTGGCCTTGATCTGATCGAGGCTCAATAAATAGCGCTCCCAACTCGGCGGCGCTTCACGGAGGAACCGGCTGCGTTCACTCTCGCCCGCGAGCACAAACTGGCACCACAAGGGGAGGCACAACCACAGAACCGAACGGGTGACACGAGCGAACGCAGAGACGACGCATGCTTTACGATGAGGCACTTCTGATTTCCTTTACAATCTCAGCATCATCAACAGAACGGGATCGAACCACTAGAACTCCGCACTTGTGAACTGATGCCAGCCCATCAACGACTGATGGACTGGCATCGTCCGTCTGTAATCAATCAGAGGCACTGGCACTGATCCTGCATCGCGGGGTTGGGGATGCAAGCACATGTATTGCACTGTGTGGGCAAGTACGGAGGATTACAAGTTCCGACACATCTGGTTGCGCCTTGCGTGCATGTGTTTTGGCATGCGTTGCCCGCCATACAAATCGCATACACATCGGTCCCGGTCGCGACAATCGCTGCCGCCAGCAGCATGGCACCGCACCCACCACAGAGTTTTGACAAAAGTCTCATTGTTCACTCCTACAAAAGCACATCACACGACAGACTCGTGCCGACCACGTTGGTGGCACGCTACTCATTCGGTTTTTGAAGGCGTTCCTGTCAAAGCAGCCAAGTGTCAGTCAAAGCTCGTCACCCGCGTGTCAGTCAACGATAC
>JAYSPO010001220.1:0-5364 GCA_043722015.1 Candidatus Kuenenia sp.
TTGGTGTTCGGTACCTGTGCGGCTCTGACGTCACTGACATTCGTTGCGGGCAGCCTTCCGCTGGGATGGGGGCTGTACGGTGTGTTGTTGATCGTGGCAGCCGGTTCACTGGGATTGTTTCCCTGTTACTACTCGTTGTCACAGGAAACCAGCGAACGTCACATGGGCAAGACGACCGGACTGCTGGGCGCTCTCGCCTGGCTGGTCTCGGCACCGATGCAGAAGGAGTTTGGTCGCGTCGTGGATGAAACACATTCCTTCGACGAAGGCCTGGCCTGGGCCGGCCTGGCTCCGCTGGTGGCCCTTGTTGTGCTTTCAATTGTGTGGCCCCGTGAGACGGTGTGGCCCCGTGAGACGACTTCAACTCACGATCTGGAAGGCGCAAAACCCTGACGCGGGCTGCGTCCGTACTCCGGCTGCGATTCCTGTAGCTTGGACATTCATGTCCGAGATATTGGCCACACACCGATGCATTGTCGAACGGCTGTCAAAGCAAATC
Source organism: Candidatus Kuenenia sp. (assembly GCA_043722015.1). Taxonomy (GTDB): domain Bacteria; phylum Planctomycetota; class Planctomycetia; order Planctomycetales; family Planctomycetaceae; genus SXXK01. The sequence goes on from JAYSPO010001220.1 coordinate 500, forward strand.
ACCTTCGCTTCGACAGTGTTTCATGGCCATGCGACGGACATGAATGTCCATCCTACACACGATCACACATTTCGTCAGCAAAGAAGACGTGATCCGGATCCAGCCCGGTGGTCAGTACAACCTGTCGCGGTACGCTCCGTCAAGCAGCGTCTGCATTGCAGCCACATCGAATTGCGGCATCTGGACGTGAGCAGTAAACATCTCGGCAGCGCAGGGCAGGCTCTGGAGATTCGGTCTCTCATGCGGCTCCCACAGCTTCGATCGGATGAGTGCCTTAGCGCACTGCAGGTAGCATTCTTCGACCTCGACGGCAATCGCGACCAGAGGCAGTTTTCCGTGTGCGCTCATCGGAGTCAGCCACTCCTCATCGCGAATGATTGCCGCACGACCGTTCACGCGCAGGGTCTCACCGACGCCGGGAATCAGACACAACACTCCGATCCGACCGGTCTCCAGAATATTGTGATGGCTATCGAGACGTTTGTTGCCGGGGCGGTCGGGAATCAGAAGCGTGCTGTCGTCGATGACCTGGATAAATCCCGGTGCGTCGCCGCGAGGTGAAGCATCACAACGTCCATCGGCGGAATGTGTACTGATCACGACGAAAGGAGAATGCGCAATGAATCGTCGCATGTGCTGATCAAGTTTCTTCAACTCCTTCTTCAACGCGATGCCAGACGGAGTGCCGATGAGTGCAGCGAGTTCGTCCGGGGAGCGAACCTGTGCAGTAAAGCGGTCGAATGACATGAACTTCTCCAGGAATCAGGTGGCACTGGCAAGACTGGCAGGACAAAAGACGCACCCAGAGACTTTCGACACTTGCTCTGCGGTCCATTTGCAAAACCGGCCAAAGACATCATTTTGAATTCGGATCGGAATCGAGACCAGGTAGCGGCGCGTGAGGGTAGTCAACTGGCTGATAGTGGATCGCCAGTTCGGGCGTCATGAGTTTTTCGTGTTTTCGAAACCGCGACGTCAACGCCCGGTCAAGAATGCCGCCGGTCAGCAGAGTTCGTTCGACAGGGTAACTCGGGCGACCTGTGTGAAACATGCGTTCGATGCCTTTCAGCAGCCAGGCAAAGTGCGGATGCCTCGGTTCCGGCTGCTCGTCGAATCGCGTGGCGAGAAATTCTGCCTGACCATTGAGTTTGAGGGCGATCGAAGTGCCAGCCGCAACTTCCGGAAGCATAAAGACCGCTCCGAGAAAACCATCGTTGTATTCGAACAGGAACAGCGCCGCCTCGAGGTCGGAACGTGCGTCTTCCCTTGCGTGTGGGACGGCTGCAAATGCCGCATCGAACAGCTTCTGAGACACAACACCGTCATCGAGTGTTTTCCACATTGCATTGCCCTGAAGACACTGCACCCAGCGAACGCCGGATTCCGCGCCGCGTCGGCGTTCGACGTAGCATTGAAAAAACTCCAGGGCGTGAATTCCGTAGATGTCGAGTCCGGAGTAGCCAATTCCCACCGCCATTTCGATGTCGGCACCGAGCGGGACCGAAATCTCCGGAGTACGCGCGCCGACCGTCATTGACGAACCGGCCATGAACGGGACTTTCAATTCCAACGCCCGATCGTACATCCACCTGGCGTCCGCCCATTCCGGACCGAGATTCTTGTCATTGAAGACCGGAATGACACGACTGTGTTTCTGAAACGTGTCGGTGATCTCTTTGAAGAAACGTCGGCGAGGATAGAGATGCTGTTCACGGTCGTTCCACGGGTATTCCCCATGTTCGCCAATGCTGATCACACCATCCACCGGAATATGATCCCCGCCGACGGTCAGTGCTTTCTCAATGGAATCAAACAGCGGCACGTTGTACTGCTGCGACATCGCCCGAGCCATGTCTCTGTCAGTAAACTGGTCGGCGTACATGGACGCCAGTTTCAAAGCCGGCCCGGGACCGCCGTCCTGTTTCCAGCCTTCCAGGATCTTGCCGATCAGGACGTCAGCGTGCAGTCCTTTTTCCCAGGCCGTAAAGATCGCAGCCACTGACTTAGGAACAACTTGGTTCTCCGTTGTTCCCGGCGGCGCAATCGCGGACGGAGCGATGTTGCCTGCCAAAGCTGTCGCGGCAACGCCGGCGAGCCAGTTGCGTCGAGTCATCTCCGAGGAAAACGTTGTCTGGCTCTCATGCATGAAGGGCTCCGATTCTTTGATGTGTTGAATTGCGTTCTGTGGAGTGCGAGGACTTGTCATCGCTTTCTTTTTCAACCAATCTGGTTTATGAATTCAACCGCTGTCATGTCGAACAACATCGCCAGAAAATGCATCTGCGAATGCTTCACCATTCCGTAGTTGTGACAAATGCCGCGCCGAATGAAAAGGAAGGCGGCGTTGTCCAGTTCGGCGAGCGGCATGCGTCAGCTTGCCGGTACCTTGCGATTAAGAAAAAGTAGCCGTCTCGCTCCGCCGAGACGAGTCTTCAGCAAGGCCATGTGATCAATTCTTCCCCACCCGCAATCCCGCACCTCATCGTTGCGGAACTGACGACCTGTATTTGGTCGGTGGATGTCGAATCCAGGATGCTCATCACGACGGAGCGTGATGGCTACGTTGCGCAATGTCATCAGGGTCTGGTCACATTTGTTTGCCTTAGTATTCTGACCGCTTCAATGGCCCCGGCTTCCGGCGACAGAGCTGTGTTGGCGATGCCGGAAACGACTTTCGTAATGTTGTGATCGACCTTGTCTGCGATGCCCCAGGTTTGTCCGTCCGCACGTGTCATGTAGACGGAAAGTGTATGATGACCACTGCCCGGTCGTTCTCCGATAATGTGCAGAATGGTAAACGTGCCGTCGCGGCCACCGAAGAGTTGCTCTCCTATCCGATACCCCGCCCGGACGCGTCCCGAATTGACCACCAGATTCTCCGGCGACACGGTAAATTTCGTTCCGGTCAGCTCAGTTCGCACCCGACCAATAAGACTGAGCAATTGGTCGCCGTCCATCACCGCGAGTGCATTCAGGCCGTCTGAGATGACAATCTGAGTGTTGAACTCTTCGCGTCTGTCCCGCCGCAATCGTGCGATCACGGCGGCAGAATCGTCTGAGAGATGCTCACCCGAGACAGGATGAAGAATGTAATCCGTGCGGTCCGCAGATCGGGTGCGTAATTTGGTAACATCGGGGACGGTCGAGACGAAAGCATCGTCCAACTGCATCCAGATGGAGATTTTTGCGTCGTCGTAGATGTGCTGAATGTGTTTGGCCAGCCACGGCTGCAGAATGGAAGGCTGTGCGCCAAATCCTTCAGCAATGAATACGCCTCGTGAACGCACGGCCGCGATCTCCGTGGCCGCTGCGGACTGGATTTCCGTGTCCGATCGGGTATCGTTTTTCCGGCGACAGTACTGCTGATACACCCATGACGGATCGCCGAAGTGCTCCGTAGGCTGTCCTTGTGCGTCGATCACGCCGAGTTGCTGAAAAAACTGCCACATGCGGTTGTTGACTTTGAAACCAAATTTTTCGCGAATGTGAACGTGATCCTGATAGCCGGTGGTCAGATATCCCAGCATCGGATCGATGCGAGTCGGCAGTGCCATCAAATAGCCGGGGTTCGCCGGCATGATCTGATCGATGCACCATCCCAGATCATCGAGACTGACGTCCATGTGCAATGTGGAGCAGACATCCAGACCAATCATGAGTCCGTGGAGCTTGCCCATTACGATGTCTTCCAGACAACACCGCACGAGTTGTTCGCGTGAGCCGAACAACACACGCGACGACGTCGCTGGAGAGTCCATCTCGAATTGCGTGAATTTCGGATTCGCTTCTTTCCAGCAGAAACGTTTTTAGCGTCCCAAGCGTCATGTCGCCGAGCTGTTGCTGAATTTCGCGGTTGAGGGACGATGTGAGCAGTTGGAATAATTCGTCGCGAAAAGGCGGATGCTGATCAATTTCGCGCACGCGCGTGGAAGTGAGCAGCTCGCGCGCCTGCCGACGATCCGCGTCATTGACGGCCGCAACGCCAATGATGGCATCACCTTCCTTGAATTCGTTCGCAGCCCCCAACAACTGTCTGTACAGCGTGTCATCCCACTGGCCACGCACGCGCTGGATGTAATCAAACACACTTTCGCCCGGCGCAGCGGTTGCCAATGGACTCGCACCGACCTCTGTTGACGAGATCGCAAACCTCGCGAGCGTTCCGCCAGCGAGCCCCAATGCCAGAAATCGTCTGCGATGCAGCATGAATAAAGTCCCTGACAGCCGACTCGATCGGTGAATAAAGGCCCGATTCATTATGACAGCGGAACGCGGATTCATCCACCAATGACCGATCATGCAGTACAGGGAAGCCTGCGCATCTCGCTCGCAGGGGTGCCGTCGCGGAAGATTGTTAATGTTGGTCCTTTCTGCCGGAAAGGACGGTGTTCGTGACAGTCGGAGCGTTCGAGTATGCGTCGTCGAAACATCACGATCGAGCTATGCCGCTCAGTGTTGAATATTCCAATTGGGCTTGCAATCAGGTCATTCGCAATTCGACTGGGCTCGCCAGCATGTTTACGATCTGTTTTGGATCGAACTGCCGGATCAGAAAGACGAGCAACAGGACCCTCAATGATCGGCGTGCTGCCTCAATGGCCTCATCGCCGCAGCGGTTGCTTCGTGTATTGTGTGGGGACGGACGTAATGGGTTCCGACAGATTTGCGTCAGCATGGCGTTTGGCTACGACTCGTACGTATCCCATGTGTTTGCCAGAGTCCTCGGAAAGCGAATCAATTTCCAACTGGTTGTCAGGAGGCACTGAACCACAGGTCGGTCGCCCAAACCTCGACGCCAAATTCACGGTGGAGAAAGATCGACGACAAAGCCCGCCCGCAACCGAGGTCCAGCACACGCATCCCAT
>JAYSPO010001221.1:0-1207 GCA_043722015.1 Candidatus Kuenenia sp.
TGGCGAAGTAATCTGGATCTACCGAATCGCAGCGTGCAGCCGGATCTTGAATCGCGCCGGAAGCTGGCCGAGATCTTTCGAACCGTCCGACCGCAGATCATCCTGGCACCATACTGGCAGGACGCACATCCCGACCATGTCGCTGCGAGCAGTCTGTGTGATGACGCCCGGTTCTGGTCGAAGCTCAGTCGCTCCGACATGGCAGGCGTCCCTTACTGGCCACCACTCCTGCTGCATTATTTCAGTATTCATCTGCGGATTCATCCAGCACCTTCGATTGTGATGGATATCTCTTCACAGATCGAAACCAAGATGGCAGCCGTCAGGGCCTATGAAAGTCAATTGATCACCGGGCGCAAGCAGGAATTCCCGACCGTCATCGACGACATCCGCGACCGGGCGCGCTACTGGGGATGGTCGATCGGCAAGGCCTTTGGTGAACCTCTTGTCAATCGCGAGTCCACCGGCATCGCATCGCTTTCATCGTTGCTGCATTGAACAGCCGCTATCGCAAACGCGGTGGTCTGCGGGGGCGGCGGATTTCGTTGGTGACAATCTGCACATCTTCGATGACTTCAACGTCCTCGATCACCTCGATCTCATCGATGACTTCGACCTCTTCCACGTAATCCAACACCTCAACGTGGTCATCGATAATTTCCACATCCTGAATGACATCGACGAGCTGGACCTCTTCGACGAAATCCGCATCCTCAAGAATCTCGGCGTCGATGATTTCGACGTCCGCAACCGGCACGGAATTAGCTTTCAGCGAGGGAATCCCTTTCGCGCCACCGCTTGTGCTGACTGCCACGCGTGGCGCGGGCTGCACGTTGGCGTGAAACTGAAAGATCACGTCCCCGATGGCCACTTCAGCACCGTGAACCAGCTTCGCCACCTTTTCAATACGTTGACCATTCACGCGCACGCCGTTCATGCTGCCGAGGTCGCGAATGTAGTAGTCCGCATCAACTTGCACGAACACACAATGCATGCGTGAGATCTTGGAACTGAAATCGATGATCGCATCACAATCCGGACTGCGACCGACGAGCACCACCGCTCGATCAATGACAATTTGCGATCCCGGTCCAGTTGGATGCAACACAGCAACCATTGATGATTTCCGGAAAGTCTTTCCGGCTCCGTTAGCTGAAATCCGATAATTCCTGACCGTCACAAACGAACACAGAATCCAGATCAGCCG
>JAYSPO010001222.1:0-4600 GCA_043722015.1 Candidatus Kuenenia sp.
TTAGCTCATTGGAGAGCCGCAGGGGTTCGCGCTTCAACGCTGACTGGGGTTGTTCTGAGCGGGCAAGGAATAAGAGGCTATCGACAAGCCGCGAGAGCCACACTGTCGCGAGCGGTCAGAAACAGAACTGGGAGTAAACTTCCGGAATTGCGAAGATCCTGTAGTACCGACCATCCGTCGCGCCCCGGCAACATCACATCGAGTATCGCAACGTCGTATGTCTCGGAGGTTGCCATATGCAGACCATCCCGCCCGTCCCGAGCAACGTCCGCGACAAACCCATGCTCGCGCAGACCTTTCGCCAGATAAGCCGCAGTCTTGGCTTCGTCCTCGACAATCAATACGCGCATTCATGCCTCCTGAGTTGCGGATGATCGCGATCAAGTCGCAACGTTTCATCGTGACTACGACAATCATTTGCAAGATGACGGAAATGTCATGCTGCCGTCATCCTCACGAAAGAATCTATCTTCTATTCTGGTATTATGACCGAAGGGCTCATCTGAGCGAGGAACGAAAGTGACCTGCGGAGGGCAAAAATCATGAATCGGAACAGAAAAGCAATTGTTCAACGCGGATTCACGCTTATCGAACTGCTGGTGGTCATTGCCATTATCGCGATTCTGATCGGCTTGCTGCTGCCTGCAGTTCAGCAAGCCAGAGAAGCGGCCCGCAGAACTCAGTGCCGCAACCATCTCAAGCAGCTTGGACTTGCGCTGCACAACTACCACGACACATTTCGGCTCTTTCCACCCGGCTACATTTCCAGGTTCGATGCCACCGGGAATGATACCGGACCGGGATGGGGTTGGGTCAGTTGCCTGCTGCCGCAACTTGAACAATCGAACCTGTACAATCAGATCAATTTTAACGTTGCGATCGAGGACGCTGCGAACAGTGCTGTGCGCGTCCTGAAATTACCCACATTGATGTGTCCGTCCGATACGGCTCCCGATCGATGGCAAACGATACGGCGCAATCTGTCCACTGGCGCGGTGATTGCAAACCTGTGTGAGGTTGCCTCGGCCAATTATGTCGGAATGTTCGGAACGTTTGAACCTGGTGTCGGCGGTGACGGTGTGTTCTTCAGGAACAGCTCGATCAATCTGAGAGACATCACGGACGGATCGTCGTCAACACTGATGGCGGGTGAGCGATCATTTCGTCTGGGTGAAGCGACATGGACCGGGGCTGTGACAGGTGCCGTGATCATTCCTGATGGCAGCGACGGAGTCGGTACTGGACCGCCCGAGTCGGCATCCAGCCTGATTCTGGGGCACTCTGGAGACGGATACAGTCCCGGTGATCGCCGTTCCCATGTGAACCAGTTTTACAGCCTTCATACCGGGGGAGTCCATTTTCTGTTCGGCGATGGTCATGTCAGTTTCCTCAGCAGTTCCATCGACTATCGCGTGTATCAGTCATTGACCACGCGAGCCGGTGGCGAAACGATCTCTGACGGGTTTTGATTTCTTGTTGCACTTTTTGCGAACGAGGGGTTTGTCATGCGAGGATTGTGCATTGTTATTTCCGGCGTGTTGTTGCTTGCGACCGGCTGTGGTGAGATGTTCGAAGAAACGGAAATGGTCCCGATCGACAAAGTCCCTGAATCCGTAATGAAAGTCGCAAAGGAAAAGCTGCCCGACGTGAAGTTTGATACCGCATGGACGGAAAAAGAAGGTGATACGACCGTATACGAAGTTCGTGGCAAGTCGCCAGATGGCAAGACGCGGGATATCAAGGTCTCACCCGATGGGAAAGTCTTGGAAATCGATTGATGCATCGGGGCAAATTGAACCACGATAATGCCGAGTCTTCGATTCGATCGATCGGCCGCACGACCTGGAGCAGTTTCCTGCTGCTCGTCTGGGCCGCGTGGTGGGGCGGTTTGTGTTTCTATGCCATGGTCGTTGTTCCCATCGGGACTGAGCTCATCGGCAGCGTGGAGCAGGGTTTAATCACGCAGCGTGTCACTCAATGGCACAATGGGCTGTCAGGCCTGTTTCTCCTGTGCGTGCTCGCTGAGGCATTTCGCACACGCCGAACGGCCCTGTGGGCGTTCGCCGCCGCGCTGTCCATCGTCGATATCGCGTTATTTCTGTGGCATTCTCGGCTCACGGACATGATGGATTTTCAGCTTCGGACAGTGTCGAGCGACTTTTACGCAGAGCACGCCGTGTACCTGTGGATCACTGCCGCTGAATGGGCTCTGGGAATCGTGATACCCATTTGGCTATTACCCACCACTGTCGAAGGCAGATTGTGATCGCTCACGCATTTGAAAAACCGGTTCCCGGAAAATGCGGAGCCGATCCAGGGGTCGCCCCTTTCGACCGATAATGCACCATGACGACTTGGCGGACGACATCGGGAAATGCGTCGCCAAGCAATGCGAAATCGCACTACATTGTATACATTCGGACAACCGAGTCGATTTCATTGTCTCGCTCATGCCTCCAATCACCTTCGCACAGGCAGCCTGCGATTCATCGATTCTCCCTAAACTCTACAGCCCAGTTGTTCGAACAGTAACGTGTGCATATGGCCAAGGTGGCTGTATCGTTTGCGTTAAGTTATAGAAGTTTGCCGAGGAACATGCCTCCAATCACCGCCGCGACTCCCACGACATTGTGCCCAAGGAAGTTGCCCGTCGCATTCCGCCATTCCGCATCGCTCAGCATGCCGCTGGTTTCAAACGCGAACGTCGAAAACGTGGTGAAGGCTCCCATGAAGCCGGCAAGGATTATGAACCGCGTCTCGCCACTGATGATGAGTCGCCCTTCGGCCAGCGTCCAGACGAAGCCGAACGCCAGACAGCCCACGAGATTCACAACGATCGTGCCGAAGGGAAATTCGCTGCCGCAGGACCGCTGAACGAACCCGCCTAGCCAATACCGAGCCAACGTGCCCAGCCCACCCGCCGCAAACAGCCACATCAGTTTCGTCATAATGTTGATCGTCCATCCAAATGTCTCGCAATGACAAACCAAAATCATCTCATCAATTGGTTCGCGATTGTAGTCGTTCCTGATCGCTGCTGGGATTTCATTTCCAAAACCACACCAATGTCGCCCCAGCGACGAACAGGACAGAACTATAAGCAAACGCTGCTTCCGTCCCAATGGTCGTCCAGAGTAGTCCGACGACGATGCTGCTGAGGAAGTCTCCCACGCCATTGACCGTCGCAAGCACGCCGAAACCCATGCCGTGGTGCTCCTGCGTCACAAGTTCTGCCGTCAATGAATCCTCAAGCGCTTCCTCGACTGCGACGTAGATTCCCCCAATCACGAAAACAACAGTCAACGTGGGCAGGTTCAGCGGCACGAAAGCGAGCACGAGACTCATCGACGCGGCCAGTGCGTAGCCGCCTGCCAACAACGCGCGTTTGTTGACATGATCGGCGAGCCAACCGGCGACGAAGGAAAAGCCCGCATAGAAAATGTTGTGCAATACATACATCGCGGTAGCGATCGAAGCGGCCTTCGCCGCGCCGTACTGCGGTGTGAGTTTCTGCACGGCCAGCAGGATCAGCATGGAATGAGCGAAATCACCGGCACCGAACAGACCGACTCCGACTACAAATCGACGGAACGATTTCGGCAGCGTGCTGAGCCTTTCTCTGAACGAAACGAATGGCACATGCGCCCGCTCTTTTTCCTGGACCAGCCAGGCCATCGCTCCCACGGCCGCCAGGCCGGGAATGCACGTCAGAAAAAGGACGGTCGCATACTGATCATGAAACGTCATCAGCAACAACGTCGCCGTGGCTGGCCCGACGATTGCGCCCAGCGTGTCCATCATGCGTTCAAACCCAAACGCTCGCCCGTAGGTTTCCGGTGTCACCGCTGCCGCCAGCAATGCCTTTCGCACCGGCGTGCGCACACCGCGACCCAACCAGGCGGTCGCGCGAAACGCCAACACATGCCACGCCTGCGTCGCCAGTCCGATCGCCGCCGTACCCGCTGCCGTCACCACATAGCCGAGCACCGCGATCGGTTTGCGTCGTCGCATTTGATCGGTGAAGTATCCCGACCCCATCTTCGCGAAGCTCGACAGTCCGTCGGAGACGCCCTCGATCAATCCCAGCCACGCCGCCCCCGCCCCCATCGTCGCCAAAAACGCGGGCATGATCGCGGTGGCGGTTTCGTGCGACCAATCGCTGAGCAGACTCGCCAGTCCAATGCCCAGCACTGTGCGGTTGAGCCAACTCATCCGTCGCGCTGGTTCGGCCGACTTTGTTCGTGATGCGTGGTCGTCGGCCTTTGTCATGTCTGTCCGCTCCATCGGTAGTGGGCCAGTTTGAGTCCATTTATGTTTTTGGAGCGCGTATGATGAGGCCCATCCCGGCTAAGCAATCTGTCATTCCCAGTGTCCGGGACAGCAACCTCGGCAGCTGTCAGCTGGATTTCACTCGCTGGTGTATCCACGGAAATCGTGTTCGGGACGACACCGCCTAGTTGCTCCGACGGTTTTGCAACGAGGTGCGATCGTGTCGATTGTCCAACTTTGGTCGTGGCGGTGGTTTGGCAACCACAGCAGAGACTAACGAATACCCACAACGCCCACCGGGATTTTGCCATGTCTATCGAGTCTTTCAGGG
>JAYSPO010001223.1:0-1077 GCA_043722015.1 Candidatus Kuenenia sp.
GGTCGCGGCGTGGCCGCGAAGTCCTGCTCGGCAAGCAGGACCTACCGAAATCCGCGACCGCACTCCGCATCGTCCGGTATACGCCACTCACTTCATTACAGCGTCCTCAACCGTTATTCTCCAGCACGACGCTGGCGAAGATTCCGGTAGTCTTCTCATCAAAACGATAAAACGATTCAGTCAAGGGAATAGACACATGTCGAATCCGTTTGCTGCTCCTGAAGCATTTCCCGGTTTTGATCCGCATGGTTCCGGAGAATTTCGCAGAATATCTGCAAGACCGATTGAACGCCTGACAGAAGCAAAAACCATGCTGGGCGATCAGTATTGGCTCTTTGTAGGGATCTGCCTTGTAGGAGTTCTGATCGGGTCCATCGTTCCTATGGGCATCATGATGGGGCCCATGATGTGCGGAATGTACCTGTGTTTCAGGTATCGCATGAACGGCATTCAGGTGCGGTTCGAGACTTTGTTCAAGGGTTTCGACGTCTTCGTGAATTCACTGCTGGCCATGCTGATTCTCCTCGGCTGCTCGCTGGCAGTCATGCTTCCGCTGATGATCATCATGATAATCGGAATCGCCACCGCCGGTAACAATGAGGCACAGTTGATCGGAACTTTCTTCACGATGTATCCATTGATCCTTGTCCTGTCATTGCTGATTTACATTCCATTCCTGTTTGTGTTTCCGCTGATCGTTGATCGCGGAACCGGGCCGTGGGAATCTGTCACGCTGAGCGCGCGAGCGGCATGGCATAACCTGGGTCCATTGTGCGGTATGTTGTTTGTGCATTATGTGGTGGCAATGCTCGGAATGTGTGCCTGTTACGTCGGTGCCTTCCTCGTGATGCCACTGACCTTTGGAGCTTTGTTCACTGTCTATCATGAGATCTTCAACAGCCCCGTGAATGTGCCGCCCGCAACCTGCAATCCCACCATGCCGGTTCCACCTCAGCAGATGCAGCAACGTTGGTAGCGGACAAATGCGACGTTCGTGCATGATTTTCGGGTAGGCCGGACCAAGCGCAGCGCCGTTCCGGCAGTTATCTGGCAAGTGCCGGAACGGCGCTGCGCTTG
>JAYSPO010001224.1:0-1478 GCA_043722015.1 Candidatus Kuenenia sp.
CGACGGGTTTCCATGTTAGATCCCGTGTTTTGGCTCGTCCTTACCTACAGCAGGGCACAAAATGCCGGCAAATTGCAACGAAATGAACTCAAACTGCGTCGGCAGGGTTTCTGCATGACGAACGCGAGTTCTGGAAAAAGCAGCGATTCTGAACCCGATCGGGATCAGATCATTGAACAGTACTACCGTACACATTCCCGTGAATTGTGGGCTTTGTTCTACGCGATGTGCAGTGATCCGGAACGTGCGTACGATGCGGTGCAGGAATCCTTTTTACGTTACTACGATTACAAAGGGGAACCTGTTCGCGATTTGAGGGCTTGGTTGTTGCGAGTCGGGCAAAACTGGTTGCGGGATGTGGCTCGAAAAAAGAGCAATACCTGTCGCCTGCTGCCCGGCCTGGATGAATTTGCCGGACAACGAGATTCTGCGGAAGATGTTTTGGCGCTGTCCGAGAGACAGGCACAGGTCCGCGGGGCTTTGAGTGTACTGAATGAAGACGACCGGAAAGTTCTGGTTATGAAGTATTCGATGGACTGGTCAGCCGCTCAGATTGCGACTGTGATGGATTGCAGCCCGGCTGCGATTGATATGCGATTATCGAGGGCAAGACGCCGACTCGCTGAAATTCTTGTGGAACGAGGATTTGACTATGAATGACATTTCTAACACCAACCCAGCTCAAGGCAGAATGCCGTCTGATGATCAGATGGATTTTCTCCTGCGTGATTTTTTCCGCCTGGAAGTTCCGACGGAATTGAATCAACCGTTGCGTCGCAATCCATTGACGATCGCCGCTGCGGCAACATCGACGCTGGCTCCCGAACATCATTTTGAACAGTTCAGGCCTCGGTCCGTGCGTTTTGTCGGCGTGGCAGCGTCGGTCGCGGCAATGTCTTTGGCAGTACTGGTGCTGATCTTCGGCAATCATGAGCTGCCGTCAAATGGCAGCGGCTTCGCAGACCGGGACACCAAGCCTCCCGCCACCACGGCTGATATCGACAAGCCAATGCTCGTTTCACCACAAGGCGACTCCAGCAAATCAACCAAGGCCATTGGCCCCGACGGCGTGACGCTTGAAGAAACCGACAGCATCGAACTGCATCCGCAGAAATAGCGGTGACGGTCTGGCAATTCCTGTGTAAGACAAAACGGGTGCGATCTGTCCAGTCCGTCGAAAGACGGCGGGATTCTGAATTTTGTATTGATGCTGTGTCTGGAGTTAAAGATTTGAATTCCTGAGCGAATTGTTTGCTGAACCGAATCCAGTGTTCCCCATCCGGCTTCATGCCTTGTCGTTACCCACATTTTCTGTGTGTCCATTCAGGAAGGTCGGTCGCTTTCGTTTGACGCGAGCGAGCGTCGAGGATTTGGAAATGACCCCATCCGCCTCGTGCGGATGGTGGAAAAGATCGAAAGCACGATCAGAAGCCTGCAGTTTCTATGGGGCCTGAAGTTCATGGACCGCGGTTCTCATC
>JAYSPO010001225.1:0-1343 GCA_043722015.1 Candidatus Kuenenia sp.
CCGGACGAGCCGGGTAGTGATGGGAGTGACGTCAGAACTTCCGTCTGGTGATGATCATTGCTCGATGGGGACAAGCCCGCATCGTGGCTTTTGAACCATGACCGTTTTTTAGTTCCCGACATCGAAATAATACTCCAACATCCCAGCGGGACATTGAAAACTTTGAACTTCGGTAGACAGACATTTCGGATCGCAGACTCAATAGCATCATAAAGGCAACCGAAGTTGCCGTCGTGACAGCTCCCTTGTCGTCAGTTCTTGGAGAAGACCGATGAAATCAGTACTCTATGCTGTCGTGGTTCTGGTGATTGCTGCCGGTAATGTCCCGGCTTTCGGCATGGATCCTTGATTTGAAGACGCAGCGGTCGAGTTCGATCGCGCCAACGATCCTCAGGAAATTCAGCGAGCGACCGAAGCTCGGCGGGCAGAGATGGCTCGGCTGATTGCACTATCTTCGGCGGCAAACATGGAACCGTCGCCGATTTGGGCGTGGCTGACACGCAACATCTGGAGCCGATCTTTCTACGTCGTGCCGATCGGCATCTCAGTTCTCGTCATCAGCGTGTTGTGGATGACGCGGCCGAAGGAACTGGACCTGCGCACGTTCATCATCGCCTGGTTTCTTTCCACTCCGGTCGGATTTCTGCTGTGGGTCTTTGGGTGGAAAACATTCGGAGCCGGTAATGGGCATATTACGGCAACTGTGGGAACCACAGCATTGCTCGTATGGTGTACCTGGCACCGGGGTTTGTACGTCGCATGGGTTGAACGAAAAGTCCGCAAAGGCTTAACATTGTGTATTGTGTCCGGAATCGCGACAGTCTCGGCAAAAACAATCATCGGCAGCAGCACCGGTCCGATCACACTGGCGATGACAGCGGCAGTCATTGGGGCCGCACTTCCAGTCTGTCTGCTGCTTGCCGTCAAAGTGCATGCATGGCAGCGTCGGTTCGTTGCCAGGTTTGTCATGGCGACATGGAGATTCTTGAATCAACCAATCGCTCTTGGTCATGTCACGGCGTTTCCTGCGGATGGATTCGGGAATATCAATCGCTATGAAGAGACGGGGCATTAGACCTGAAACAAGCGAGAGTCATTTGGAGTGCGGCGACTTGTCGCCGCTTTGCCTTTCCGCCAGGGCATGTTTGTCAATCGGCTTGGGAAAACAGCGAACATTCTGTTTCAATTTCGGGTGAAGTCGTCAGAACAAACAAACGTCTTTCCCAGAGCCAAATTACCTGAAAAAGAAACAATGGCCCGCTTATTCACTGGGATTGAAGCATCTGGAATTCATTTGACTACGCGAGCAATCAGGACTTTTTTCTAGCCACGAAACAACACAA
>JAYSPO010001226.1:0-1787 GCA_043722015.1 Candidatus Kuenenia sp.
GCGTCTCTTCCTGAAAGGCGTGAAGCGGCCCGGGATAGCCGTCCGGATGCCGACCGTCAAGGGTTCATGCGTCATCATTGATGTCGGAGCAAACCCGGATGCACGAGCGGAACACCTGGCACAATACGGGCTCATGGGAGCCGTCTTTGCGCGAGAGCTGTTGGGTGTCAAATCGCCGCGCGTCGGATTACTGAACATCGGCAGTGAAGAAGGCAAAGGTACGGATTTGTATCGTGAGACTCACGCTTTGCTCGTCAATTCTCCGATCAAAGAACACTACATAGGCAATGTGGAAGGTCGTGACCTGTACCACGGCGACGTCGATGTTGTGATTTGCGAAGGCTTCGTCGGAAATGTTGTGCTGAAGGTCAGCGAAGGCATGGCGGAGTTCGTGCTGAAGACAGTCGGAGGGTCTTTGATGAAATCCCTCACGACAGAACGCGATCATGCGATGCAGACGCTTACCAAAGTCACGGAGCAGTTTCACCATCAGGAGTCCGGCGGAGCGCCACTGCTCGGAATCGACGGTATTTGCATTATCTGCCACGGCTCAAGCGATCACCGTTCCATCCGTAATGCGCTGAAAATGGCGACAGAAATTGACAATCGTCATATCAACTCGCAAATTACAGAACTCCTGGGTCGGCAGAATTCGTAGTCTGGCGATCGTACAGCGCCGGGTCAGCACTTCTGTTTGGTGAATTCATGTCAAAAATCGCACTTTTTTTCCCCGGCCAGGGCGCCCAGCATGTTGGCATGGGACGCAAAATCGCAGCCCGGTATCCGAAGGCTATGGAGCTCTACGAGCGGGCCGAATCGATTCTGGGATTTAACCTTGCGAAGTTGTGCTTTGAAGGCCCTGCGGGGGACCTTGATTCCACCGTTATCAGTCAACCCGCGCTGTTCGTGACAAGTCTGGCCGCTTTGGAAAAGCTCCGTGCGGATTCACCGGAAATCGTACTTGGATGCGAGTTCGCGGCAGGTTTGAGTCTTGGTGAATATACGGCATTGGTTTTCGCGAGCGCAATGTCTTTCGAAGACGGCCTGCGAGTGGTGAAGCGGCGTGGCGAAGCGATGCAGGCTGCGGCTGATGCCACGCCTTCCGGTATGGTGAGCATTCTGCTGCTTGATCGTGCCCAGGTGGAACAGATCTGTGAAGAAGCGGCCGGACACGGTTCCATTCAGATCGCCAACTATTTATGTCCCGGAAATTTGGTCGTCAGCGGTGACAATGCCGCGTGTGAACGAGCTGCCGAACTGGCTGTTGCGGCAGGAGGAAAAGCCATCCCGCTGGCGGTTGCCGGCGCCTTTCATACCAACATCATGCGGCCTGCCGATGAGGCGCTTGCTGATGTATTGAACGAAGTGGAAATTCGCACGCCCGAGATTCCGGTGGTTTCGAATGTCGATGCCCAGACGCATTCAGATCCCGAGGAGATTCGTCAACTCCTCGTTCGCCAGGTCGTCAATCCCGTGCTCTGGGAGGACTCCATGAACCTGATGCTCGGCGAAGGCTGCACGGACTTTTATGAGATTGGTCCTGGCAAGGTTCTCAGGGGACTACTCAAACGCATTAGTCGCAGAACGGCCTGTACGACGATCAACGATTCATTCGACGAGAGCGGCGGAATGTGATTCGATGGGGTTTTGCCGCGTTTATTAACAACGATCCGCCGCCGGGCTAAGAAGTATCGTCTGGCCTCAACATTATGGGCAAAAAAATGTTGGGCAAAAAAATGGCTGCAATTTTTCTGCCCATGCATTTTTTTGCCCCGAACGTTTTCGCT
>JAYSPO010001227.1:0-3577 GCA_043722015.1 Candidatus Kuenenia sp.
GGCTGGGCGTCAGCCCACCGTGTGAGTCGTGGTCGCGAAAGACGGAGGGCTGACGCCCAACCGCTCGCTTTTGGGGTGTAACGGAATTCATGGCTAACAGACGCTTACTTGTCAAACGGCTCAAGGCGGTGCGCAATATCCGCAAGATTACGCGCACGATGGAGCTGATTGCAACAAGTCTCTTCAAGAAGGCAATGGATCGCGCGACGGAAGCTGCTGAATACACCCGCAAGATTTCTGAGATTGTTGGTGATCTGGGACGGGCCAATCTCAAATTCTCACATCCTTTGCTTGAACGCCGAGCGGAAGAGAAACGCAGCATCGTACTGGTGCTGACTGCGAATCGCGGTCTATGTGGTGGTTATAACGCGAGTGTGCTGCGACAGTCCCTGGTTCATTTTCGTGGTCTGAAGGAAAAAGGGATCGAGTTTCAGCTGGAAGTTTCAGGCAAGCGTGGGATCAAATTCCTGAACTACCAGAAAGTGCCGATTCACACGCAGTACACAACGTTTGAGGACCAGCCGTCGTTTGCGGCAGTCGAAGCATTGGGAAATCGTTACGTAGATGACTTCATTGCAGGACGAATTGATCGCCTTGATGTGGCCTATACGCAGTTTGTGACATCTTCGAGACAGTTTGCCGTGGTGGAAACGTTGCTTCCGATCGGCAGTCTGGATGCAGGCCCTGCAACAAAGTCTGAAGCAGGAATCGACTACGAATTCCTGCCGTCTGCTCAGGAAATTCTCACGGAAATTGTGCCAGCGGCATTCCGGGCAAAGCTCTTCAAATGTTTCCTTGATGCAGCCGTGAGCGAGCAGATCGCCCGCATGGTTGCAATGAAGGGTGCAACGGAAAATGCCGACGAAATGGCAGGCAATCTGAAGCAACAATACAACCGCGCTCGACAGGCCGGGATTACGTCGGAATTGGCAGAAATCATCGGTGGTGCGGCAGCACTGGGTTAATTATTTACGTTTTTGAAACAGCAATCACGGGGCGAATGACCCATGAGCGAGACAATGACAGCAGGTAAAGTTTCTCAGGTAATTGGATCGACGTTTGATGCCCGGTTTCCGGAAGAGCATCTGCCGGACATCTACAACGCCGTGCTGATTGAAGCGGACGTCAAGGGCATCAAAGTCAAGGTCACCGGTGAAGTCCAGCAGCATCTCGGCGGTGGCCGGGTCCGCTGTGTGGCTCTGGGTAATACTGATGGCATGCGACGCGGCATGGACGTGATCGATACTGGCAAGCCATTATCGGTTCCGGTTGGGAAGGCCACGCTGGGACGCGTATTCAACGTCCTCGGTGAACCCATTGATGGTCGCGGCCCGGTGGCCTATGACGAACGCTGGCCGATTCACCGTCGCCCTCCGTTAATGGAAGATCTTAGCCCAAAGGCCGAGGTTTTCGAAACGGGAATTAAGGTGATTGACCTGCTGACACCATTCGTTCGCGGTGGAAAAGCTGGATTATTCGGGGGAGCGGGTCTGGGTAAGACCGTGATTCTTACGGAATTGATTGCCCGTATCGCAAGTGCCCACGGGGGCTATTCTGTCTTCGCCGGAGTGGGCGAACGAACTCGCGAAGGAAACGACCTGTGGCTGGAAATGCAGGAAACCAAGATCGGGACAACAGACCGATCGGTGATTGAACAGACCACGATGGTGTTCGGTCAGATGAACGAACCACCGGGTGCTCGCCTGCGAGTTGCACTGTCAGCTTTGACGATGGCGGAATGGTTCCGTGATGCGACCGGAGCGGACACTCTGTTGTTCGTCGATAACATTTTCCGATTTTCTCAAGCCGGCTCAGAAACGTCAGCGTTGTTGGGACGTATGCCGTCCGCGGTAGGCTACCAGCCAACACTGGGTACTGAACTTGGTGAACTTCAGGAACGTATCACATCGACGAAAAACGGGGCTATTACATCCGTGCAGGCGGTTTACGTACCGGCGGACGACGCAACCGACCCTGCACCGGCCACGGCGTTTGCTCACCTGGATGCGTTCATTTATCTGGAACGACGAATTTCTGAAAAGGGTATTTACCCGGCAATCGACCCGTTAGCATCGTCAAGTCGCCTTCTGGATCCTCAGTACGTTGGTCAGCGTCACTATAATGCGGCTCGTCGCGTGCAGCAGACTCTGCAGCGATACCGCGAACTGCAGGACATCATTGCGATTCTGGGTGTGGATGAATTGAGCGAAGACGACAAAATGGTCGTGCATCGTGCTCGCCGCATTGAACGCTTCCTGTCGCAGCCTTTCCTTGTGGCAGAAGTCTTCACCGGCAAAGCAGGCAAGATTACGCCGCTGGCTGATACAATTCGCAGCTTTGAAGAGCTTTGCGATGGCAAATGGGACCATCTTCCGGAATCTGCATTCATGTATGTGGGTGCGATCGAAGAAGCGGAAGAACAATACAAAAAGATGCAGGCCGGCGGCTAGTTCGACCTCAATGGTTGATTTTGGCGTAGGCCGTTACGGCTGACCAATTTGTAAATTTGTAGGGTGTGACAAGCGGCAGCGCAGGCACACCGGACCGGTGATGCGGTGTGCCTGCGCGTTGCTTGTCACACCCTACGGTTGAAAGTAATCATCATGCCCGAACTTAGTCTGGTGCTTGTCACTCCGGAACGAACATTGTTCGATCGTCCGGTCGCGTCCATCCGTGTTCCCCTGTTTGACGGCTCGGCGGGGTTCTACCCTGGTCGTGCGCCGCTGGTGGGGCGGCTGGGGATTGGCGAACTGCGACTGACGGAGGCGTCAGGCGCTGTCGAATCGTATTTTATTGACGGCGGGTTTGTGCAAGTGAAGGGGGCAGTCGTTTCCGTGCTGACAAACGCCGCGATTGCGACTTCAGAACTCAGCCGCAAGGCCGCTGTTGCGAAACTTGAAGAAGCCACCGCAGAACGCACAAAAACAGATGTAGAATATGCATCGTCGTCGCGTCGGCTTGAGAAAGCTCGCAAGATGCTTGCCTTGGCGAGCAAGGACTAGGCAGTCAAGGACTAAACGGCCATGAACAAGTTTGATCCTCGTATTGATGCACTTGTGATGGAAACCAGAACGCACTGGGACTCTTCTGTCGGGACTCTGTCCGACGAAGACCGTCGCTGGGTTGCAAAGTCCATTCACGACCAGCCGCAATTGGCATCTCACATCGCCTATGAACGCAGCCACACCGGGTTTACTCGGTCGATTACGGTAACTCTGGAAGATATTCAGCGGCTGTATCTATCCCGGTAGACGCATCGTAATGGTTTCGGCGGTGCTCGCCAATCCCCTGTGATATCGCGCGGTTGAAGATGGCACATTCGTTTAGCCGCGTGGGCAACGCCGCGCGCTTCAAATTTCAAATTTCAAATTTCCTGACTGTTACGTTTTCTATGTGTCCGCCGTTTGAAGCCCGTTTTCCAGACCTGGAACCACGAATGGACACGAATTGGAATGCTCCTTATTCGTACTACTAACGATCAGCATGTTCGCGTGGCGCGAAGAAATTCGGTTGCAGTCCAAAAGGAGGCTCAGGGACCGCCAGAGGCAAAATACAAATCGCATTCTTAACCACGGAG
>JAYSPO010001228.1:0-4224 GCA_043722015.1 Candidatus Kuenenia sp.
CGAGGAGGCCCCGCAGATGAAGGTTGAAGAATGTATCGTCACTGTCGAACGTCGTTCCATGGGCGGGTGTCTGGACCTCGCATTTGTATTTGCGCGGGAATTTTCCGGACCTTTGTTCCGCTTGTGGCTGATCTGCGCGGTGCCGTCGTGCGTTCTGGTCTGGTTGCTTGCATCCGTCGCAGCGGGGATGCTGCTGTGGTCCATCGTCATCTTTCTGTTTTTCAGTTCCGTCTTTAGCTCATTGTTGGTTGCCTGTATCGGACCGCAGGTGTTTGGCGTTCCGATTTCCGTGCGCGCGTCATTGAAGGCGTGGCGAAAGCGTTTTTGGGCGTGGTTTCTGTTGAGCTTTGTGACGCGGTTTATGCAGACCATTACCGGATTCTGTTTCGTGTTACCGTCGATTTTCGTGACGTCGTACGCCGGCCACATGCCGGAAGTTCTGTTGCTGGAACAGGCACCTGTCAACAGCGTCACCAAGCGACTCAGTTGGTTGGCTGGCGGAGGCGGCTACAGCCGAAATCTGGGTCGATTGATGGGATTGATGGTGTTCTGGGCGGTACTGTCGTTCGGATTGTTTCTGATTCTGGACTTCCTGGCGACGACGCTGTTTAACACGCCGATCTTCTTCAAAATTGCGGCCGACAGTTCGCGCAGCATGGGAGATGTGTTTTCTCAATTGCTTTATGACGACCCCAAAGTACTGACGGCAATCCAGTTGACCACCTGGCTGCCGTATCCCGTAATTCGACTGGCGTGGTTTTTCTGCTATCTTGATCAGCGAATCCGGAACGAATGTTGGGATCTGCAGCTGCAGTTTCGCGCCGAAGCCGCACGACTTGAGGAGCTGGCCGTATGAAACGAGGGTGCTTCGGCCCGCAAGCAGGCCAACCCCATCCGCCGTGCGCCGATCGTGGACCAGATCCGGCGATCCGACGACAGCGTTCCTGTGCGATGACCCTGGAGGCTATTGATTTTATGGGGTCAGACCCCTTCATGACGGAAGTCGAAGCGAAAACTCCAACGATTTTAACTTCCATTCCCGTGAGTAGGGGGTCTGACCCCATTAAATCAACACTCTGCTTGCTGGCGATCATGTTGTTGGGCACTACTTCAGTGCATGCGGCGGCCGTGCAATCCGGGCCGATGGACGGTTCGCAGATTGATCAGGTCGGCGAGCAGGTGATGAACAGCAATGAATTTCGGTCTGTGCGCCGCACGGTGCTCGAGAAGTTGCCGGAGACCGACGTGGATAAAGGCTTTCTGGGCAGCGCGCTGCGCCAGGTTGGAGACTGGATCGGTGAAGTCTTTGGTGCGGTCGGTAATTTTTTCCGCTGGCTGTTCAGCGGATTCAGTGGCCCCAGACCAGCAAGAGCACCGGTACAGCCCCAAGCTGGCAACTGGGACTGGAATTTCGGTCTGGGCGGATTAGCAAACGTGTTTGTCATCGCGGTTATCGTTGTCATTGTGATGGTGCTGATCGTCATCGCCGCGATGATCGTGAAATCGATTGACGCAAAGAAACGGAATCGAAATGGTCTGCTGTCCGATTCAGTAGATATGCTGTCCGACGTCACTACGCCGCCGGGCGAACTGGCGGCTTCGACCTACGAATCCCGCGCGATTCAGTTTGCAGCGACAGGAAACTACCGCGCGGCGATTCGCGAATTGCTGCTGGGCAGCATGAGCTGGATCGAACGTGCCGGGCTGATCCGGTATCGCAAAGGCCTCACAAACCGCGATTACGTGCGTTCCGTCTGGCGACGAACTGACAAACGTGAAGGATATTTAACGACCGCAATTCAGTTTGAACTTGTGTACTTCGGACGAAGAAATCCGACAGCGGAAATGTTTGCATTGTGTCTGACCAGTTTTCAGGGAGCCTTCCATGAAGAAGAAGCGCCGACTGCTGCAGTCTGACACCTTCTGGGGTCTGACAGCGGCGTTGCTTGTGATCCTGCAGTTTTGGTGGCTGCCAGGTGAAGACGGATCTGCGGCCGATTCGTACAGCACGACTGTGAATGGCAAACTGGGACTTTATCGAACGCTCAGCCAGCTCTTTCCTCACGTCGAGCGAGATGCGCTGCTGGTGGTGCCCAAAGATCGTGCGTGCCTTGTTCTGACTTCACCGGATCGATATCCGAACGATCAGGAACAGAGTCAGCTCTACGATTTTGTTTACAACGGCGGCACGTTGGTGTTCGCACCGAATGGGGACGATCCAGAGTGCGAAATGAGAAAACTGGGAATTCACACGACGATCCGAGTGTTGTCTGATGCCACGACGGCAACGCCAGCAATGCCTCTCGCAGTTCCTGTCACACCCGCTGGTTCGGCAGAGATGCCAGCCGAAGCAGTGGACGCAGAAACGGCGGCAGAGGCACCGACCAAGTCCGCCTCGGAACTGGAGATGGATGCCATACCACCGAATGCGGCTCAGACAAATTCGGCTCAGACCTCAAGCCAATCCTCACCGCCGCTGGCTACAGATAAAAATGACGAAAATCTGATCAGCTCGCGCGAAGAAATGCTCAAGAAGAAAACACCGGGCCTGACACCGCCACCGGGACTTGATGCATCGCCGGAAGAACTGGACGACTACTTAATCGCTGGCGAAAACGTCACGGTGTCGAGCGATCTGGTCGACGGTTCAGTGGAATGGTTTTCCACCGGGGACCTGGAAGTGCCGTCCTATCTGGCAACGGAGACACTCGTGACATCGACGTCCGACCGTGTTGAAGTGGCGACGTGGCCGATGGGTAGTGGGCGGGTCATCGCGTGTTCGAGCCCGGATATTTTCTCGAACCGCAGCATGCTGTATCGGGGTTCCCGTCGCCTGGCCGTGCGTCTGGTCGAAAGCGGTTATCTCCACAGTCACGAAAACTCCAGTCAGCCGACTCCGATTGTGTTGAGCGAGTACTTCAATGCCAGTGATTCCTATGCACAGACAGGTGTGCTGTTGAGTCCTTCACTTCGAATCGGAACGCTGCAATTGGTACTGGTTGCGGTACTTGGGATCTGGCTGGCGTTTTATCGCTTTGGTCCGGCGCAGGAAGTTTCGACGCTGCAGCGGCGGTCACTGACTGAGAGTGCTCAAGCCGTGGGAAACCTGCAATATCGACTTAACGACGGCGGTGCCGTGATTCGCAGTTATCTCGAATACATCCGCAGTCAGTTGCGCCGTCGGTATGGCAGCATTGTGCGACTGGATCAGCCGGAAGCTCTGGCCACCCGGGCTGGAATGAACGTCGATGAAGTCCGGGACCGACTTGCCGAAGCACAGATGCTGGCGGAGACAGCGCAACTGTCTCCTGACAAAACGGCGGCTTCTCTGCGCTGGCTGGCCGCATTCCAGCATCGCCTCTCAGGCACTCGGGATGAGAAAGCCACATGATTTCCCACGACGCCACGTGCGATTCAGTCACAATGGGACGGCAAGATGTAGCCACGGGCGCGAGCCCGTGGACTGGTATGAAGAATTACGATGAGTCCCGAAGGGACGACATGAACCCTGAAGCACAGACACATGTCGTCCCTTCGGGACTGAAAAACACTATTTGTGGAACAACCCACGGGCTCGCGCCCGTGGCTACAACCTTTCGCCACTCCGTGGCTGAAGCACAACCTGAACTCACTCAAACCTCTTCCTGCTAGATCGTCAACAATGGAACTTAGTGAAGTCAAACACCTGTTCGAGTCCGTGGTCGAACAGATCGGTAAAGTCGTCGTGGGTCAGCTGGAACTCGTGGAAGGTACTGTCATCGCGCTGTTTGCCGAAGGCAGCGTGTTGATCGAAGGACCACCGGGCCTGGGAAAAACGCTGTTGGTCAACGTGCTGTCAAAAACAGTGTCGTGTCAATTCCGCAGAGTCCAGTTCACGCCCGACCTGATGCCGTCGGACCTGACAGGTCACAGCATCTACGATCTGAAACAGCAGGCATTCAGTTTCAACGAGGGTCCGGTCTTCACCAATATCCTGCTGACCGACGAAATCAATCGTTCACCTCCCAAGACCCAGTCCGCATTGCTGGAAGTCATGCAGGAAGCACAGGTGAGCGTGGACGGGAAGACGCACATTCTGAAACGTCCGTTTCTGGTCATTGCGACGCAGAATCCGATCGAGCACGAAGGTACTTATCCGCTTCCCGAAGCACAGGTGGATCGTTTTATGTTCAAGTTGCTGGTGGATTATCCGCCACCATCCGACGAATTGGAAATCCTTGGACA
>JAYSPO010001229.1:0-3851 GCA_043722015.1 Candidatus Kuenenia sp.
CGGTCGCGCCGCCGACAGTGACGACGAATCAAACGAAATTGATTTGCCGGATGACACTGATGGCGAACAGATTGATGCCGAACAGAATGAATCCGTGAAGAGGGAACGTTCCGGCGACCTTGACGAATCCGCAGATGTTGATTCTGAGTTCGTTGATGACGGCATGGAAGAGGATGAATCCGATGACTAAACGCGGTGTTGCAGGCAAAGCGGTCTGGCAAAGGAATTCGGCATGAAGCTGACGGAAATTGATATCGATCGCTTTCGCATCTGGCGCAATCTGTTGCTGCGACTTGATCCAAAGGGGCTCAATGTTATCTACGGTCCTAATGAGGCCGGTAAGACGACACTGATGCGATTTATTCGATCGACTCTGTACGGTTACGAACCGCTGGCCACAGAACCGGCATTTCACCGACCGGATGCGGAGCAACCTTGGCGCGGAGCTGTGCGGTGTGAACATGGCGGTCGCACATGGCGAATTCATCGGCGTGCTGAACTGGCGGGTCGCGGTCGGCTGAGAATTTCGGGTGGTCAGGAAGGGATCGACAAAGACGCCGCGCTGGACAATATTCTGTCGGGAACCAGCGAGGATGTTTACGCCGATATCTTTGCGGTGGGTGTCCGCGAGTTGCAGCAGTTGGCGACGCTCGGCACGAATCAGGTTGCTGAGTACATCTACGGTCTGTCTCTGGGGCCGCAGGGACGTCAGATTCTGGATGCTCTGGCTGACGTCAAAGAACGTCGTACGTCGATGTTTGGTGACGACAATCGATCCGGTCGAATTTCGCTGTTGTTCGATAAATATGCCAGCATGTCCGGCAGTCGACGCAACTCCGGACTGGCTCGCGACAAACATGCCAAACTCACGCATCGTCGTCGAGAGCTGCTTCTGGAAATTGAAGAACTCCAGCATCGTGAAAGTAATGTCAGCAATGAATTGCGTGGCTTGCGGTTTCTGCAGAATTGTCACAAGCCGTGGAAACGCATCAAGGATCTCCAGGCAGAACTGTCCGGGCTGCAGGTCGTACCCACGAATCCAACCGAAGCACTGAAGCTGCTGACAGCCGCGGAAAAGGACCTTCTGGAATCCACCAACCGCCGCGATAAGCTCAATGAGCAGGCGACTCAACTTCGGTCGCAGGCCGAACGACTGCAGACCGATCAGCTCTTCGACAAAGAACGCTACGCGATTCAAAGTCTTGTGGATCAAAGCGACTGGCTGCGTCAGATTGAAGAACAGATCCGCAATGCCGAAGAACGCTCGTCAGAACTGCGACGCGAACTCAACCACCAGATGATTCAGCTCGGCAGCGGCTGGTCGGTGGAACGACTGAACTCCATTGACACGTCACCGGCAGCGCATCATCGCCTCCTTGAGGCAGCTCGCCGGTATCAGGACGCACTTCAGCGGCGCGGAAAACTCCGACGGATGCTGCGGAGCATGACCAGACGCAGTCAGAAGGAACTGGTGGAACTCAATTCGCAACTGGATTTCGTCGGAGTTCCGATTTCCGAAGCCATCGAGATTGAGCAGTCGCGGCTGCAGGAACTGGAGAATCTCGGACGCCTGCGACTCCAGGAAGAACAACTGGCCCTGAAAATCCAGACGGTGCGTCGCGTGATCGATCGTGTAGACACCGACGAATCGATTCCGGCGTGGGTTGATAAAACGATTACCACAATGGGCTGGATCGGCGCGGCATTGTGTCTGTTCGGGATCGCCACGTTTTCACTCGGCGGAGAACCACGCCGTTCTCTGGGCGGCGCGCTGGCGGCAGCCGCGTTTGGTTTCGCCGGCATCATGTGGTGGGGCGTGCGCAACGGTCTGCGAAACAACTTCGACGCGAAGGTTGGTATTAAGCTCGATGACATTGCAGACGAAGCACGCCAGGCCGACCGACAACTGCGATTGCTTCAGGAACGCATTGGCCGAATGTCTCTGGCAGATCGCTTTGCAGGCCGCGAGGACAACGCCGAGAACTGGAAATCATCGACGGCAGAAATGGTCGAGCGCATCGGTGACTGCTCGGCCCGGATCGCTGATCTGGAAGTGTTGCAGCGCAAACAGACTCGCGCGGCGTCGCGACGAATGCGGTTGCAGATGCTGCGGGATCGCTATAAGTCGGCTCAGCAGACTGTCAACGAGCAGCGACAGGATTGGTGTCGAGTGCTGACCTCGCTGGGCATGGACGAAACGGTGCGTGTCGAACAGGCGTTCGACTGGTGGCGTCGCATTCAGGAAGTGCGTGAAATGCTGACGCAATGGCGGAACTCAGCTCCGGAAGTTGAAGGTCTGCGACGGATGTTCGAGGCGATGCGGTTGCGCGTCGAGCAATTAGGCAACCGGCTTACCAATGCCAAGAAACTAAACTTTTCGCGACCGCTGGAAGTCCTGACTTCATGGCAACAGGAACTGAAGACTCACGATCGGGATCGCACGGAAAAGAACCGGCTGCTTGCGGAAAGCGAAGCAAAGCAACATGACGGACGTCATACGCAACATCAATTGGAAGCCGCAGAATTGCGTCGAAGTGCTGTACTTGCCCGTGCGGGGGTGTCATCGCGGGAAGAGCTGACGAAACAGCAGGAGTCCGAAACTCGACGAGTGCAACTGACGACGCAGTTAAAGAAAGCAAACGAAGAATTAATGGATGTGTCATCTGCTGAGACAGAACTGGCCATCGTGGAAGATGATCTGATTCGATTTGATGCACTGAGGGCTCGTGAAACAATTCAACTGCGAACTTCCGAGCTGGCGGATGTTGAACAGCGGCTCAATAAGAATCATGAAGAATTGGGCAGTCTGAAGCAGGAGATCAAATTGTTGGAATCCAGTCGCGATTCCCACGCAGACTTCTTCAACAAAGCCCGCGTCGCCTCGGAGATCTACCGTGCATCCGAAGATTGGTTCGCCCTTCAGATTCAGCACGACGCTGTCGTGCAGATTCGCCGTCGCTTCGAACAGGAAAATATCTCCGGCACACTTGTGACTGCGTCTGACTACATGCACCGCATGACTTCCGGTCGCTACCATCGCATCTGGGCACCGCTGGGAGAAGACTTTCTATGTATTGACGACGAATACGGTCAGACGTTTCGTGTTGAACAGCTCAGTGGAGGCACGCGAGAACAATTGTTCCTTGCCATCCGATTTGCACTCGTGCGTGAGTTTGCAAAACGCGGCGTGGAACTGCCACTCGTGATGGACGATTTATTCGTCAATTTTGATCAGGAACGCACTGAAGCGGCGGCGGACTGCCTGCTGGAAGTCGCCCGTGAGGGGCAGCAGGTTTTGTTCTTCACCTGCCATGAGCACATTGCACAGTTGTTCCAGCAAAAGCAGATTGAACCGTTGTGGCTGCCAGGCCACAAAGTTGCGTACGATGCAATGAAGCCTGAACACGAGACATCAAACTCCGGCGACGCAGCTCGCATTTCAGGCGGTCATGTGGTGTCTGATTCCGATGAGTTGCTCGATGATTCCTGGGACCAACCTGAAAGCAGCGATTCTGTTGCGTAGTTGGCCAGGTCAGAATCTTGCAGGAGATCAGGCCGCAGTGAAGGTCGGCAATTGATCCCAGCACAACAATTCACTCAATGTTTGCTGAGCAGTTTGATGCAGTCAGCCGACGTGGTTGGATTTGAGATTTCAAATTTCAGATTTCAGATTTATGTCGGCAGTTCAGAATCGTGACCGCCAGGGCCAACGGCCCGAGATGTGATAGCCCAGGGCATCGCCCCTCATCGTCAGGGCGAGACAGCACGGTATCAGCCGCGATCTACAAATCGCTCTTCAATCCTAATGCTGCCGCCGGATACCAACTGGCGGCCTTCATGGTAATGCCGTG
>JAYSPO010001230.1:0-5784 GCA_043722015.1 Candidatus Kuenenia sp.
TCGGGAATTTGTCTCGCTGTGGGACAGGTCCCGATTGAAAGGATCGACGCTGCCAAAGAATCGTGGAATTCGGTCGCGTCGCAGTGGTTCGTGGAGCACGGCGATACACCGACACACAGTGCCGCAGGGTGGCTCCTGCGGCACTGGAAGTTCCCGCTGCCCGAGATCCAAAAGCCGCACAAGGTTACACCACAACGGGACTGGTATGTGGTGAAAACTACTGGAGCCACCATGCTGCGCATCCGTCCGGAACCTGCTGCCCCTGCTGCCGTGATTCCTGATCCTGTAGAAAAGTATCGTCAACAGTTGGCGGTGCTGGAGACCGCAGCGGCTGTCGAACTGGACAAACCTGAGATTCGCATGGAACGAGCGGTCGCGTGCTTTCAGACGGGAAACCTCGACCGGGCTCTGGAAGATCTGACGTTCCTCATGGAACACGAACCCGGTGCAGCGTTGCCGACGGTTCTGATGTATCGAACTATGACCCTGGCCCGTATGGGCAGAGCGGACGATGCGAGACAGTCGCTTGCGAGTTACTTGGAACACAAGGTTCCAGCGTCCACCAGGACTTACATGGAGATTCTGGTTGCCGCATGGCTTGGGGACATCGCTGAGGCATCACGACAATTGGCAACGGCCAGCAGCGATGCATCCATCGATCAGAACACCATGTACAACCTTGCCTGTGCCGCTGCCCGTTGCGCACAGGCTACTTCAGGGAAGGATGCTGACCAGTCGCAGCAGTTTTCGAATCGGGCGATCGAACTTCTCGAAGTTGCTGTATCTCGCGGGTACTGGATTGGGAAGGAAGCCCGAGAAGATCCTGACTTTGCGATCCTGCATGACGATGCGAGGTTTGCATCCATTTTGGCAGCAATGGGCGGGCCGGGGAAAATCGATGGTGAGTTCTGGGTAGGTGACCGGGAAGTCACACGTGGACAGTTCGAGGAGTTCATGAACGACACCAACTACGCCGCCACTGAAAAGCCAGTCGGTTGGGACGGCGTTGCCCCAACCATTAGTCCGACCGCCGACCATCCCGCTCAACAGGTGAGTTGGTACGACGCGGTGCTGTACAGCAACTGGCTGAGCTTGCGTGAGGGATTGAAGCCGAGTTATGAGCGGACAGGCACCAAGGAAAAGGGTAGGCTCGATGAAACCTTGTACGACGCATGGCGTCTGGTCCCCGAAGCCTCCGGCTATCGGCTGTTGCATGAAGCGGAGTGGGAATATGCGTGTCGCGCCGGGACAACAACGGAGTTTTCGAGTGGCG
Organism: Candidatus Kuenenia sp.; assembly: GCA_043722015.1. Lineage (GTDB taxonomy): Bacteria > Planctomycetota > Planctomycetia > Planctomycetales > Planctomycetaceae > SXXK01. Next base: position 1,274 of record JAYSPO010001230.1, read on the forward strand.
ATCACGAAACGTTACTGGTGGGTTATTGCCAGATGTATCCCTCGAAGCTGACGGCGGTGTGCGGTGAGAAGCTACCGAATGCCTGGGGCCTGCATGACGCTCATGGAAACGTGTGGGAGTGGTGCTGGGAAGTATACTCAGAGGGAAATAGTCACCGTGTTTTGCGTGGGGGCTCGTTCAACCATATTACGTCGTTCGCTGCCTCTGCCATCCGCGCCTCTCCAACCAACCGGACGACCGGTTCGGCTACGATGGTTTCCGTGTTGCGAGGACCTTACTGCCTGTCCCCCTTACTGCTTTACCACCCGCCGCAGGCGGGTCGAAATTTGAAAATTGAGCCCCTTCATTTGGCTTTGGAAACGCAAATTAACTGAGAGAGCCAATGGCTGGTCGAAGGAAAGACGAAGAGCTGGTTGTGATCACAAAAACGTATGACCTGATTTTGTGGTCATGCAATCACACAAGTAAGTTTCCCCGCAACCATCGGTTCGTGCTTGGTGAACGCATCGAGCAGAGACTCTATGACGTGCTGGAAACGCTCATTGAGGCGAAGTACAGCCGTGTGAGACTCCCGCTGCTGCAACGGGCAAATTTGCAATTGGAAATCCTGCGGTTTCAAATGCGTCTCGCCAAGGACCTGCAGTGCCTCAAGGTTGAAAGCTATGCGTTTGCCGCGAAAGCGATTGATGACATTGGCAAGCTGATCGGCGGTTGGCTGAAGAGTGACAATCAGCCATGAAACGCCATGGCAATCTTTGGAAACAAATGATTTCGTTCGAAGCCTTGCTCTGTGCCTCAGAGCAAGCTCGCCGAGGGAAGCGATGTCGCCCCACCGTCGCCGCATTTGAGTTCAACCTTGAACGTGAGTTGTGCCGCCTGCACGAGGAATTGACACAAAAGACATACCGACCAGGTGCTTACCGCAGCTTTTTCATTCACGAACCAAAGAAGCGTCAGATCAGTGCAGCTCCGTACCGCGACCGTGTCGTTCACCACGCTCTGGTCAGCGTGCTGGAGCCGATCTTCGAATCCACCTTCATTGCCGACTCATATGCCTGCCGCAAGGGCAAAGGTACACACGCCGCCGTTCACCGCTGTCAACACTTCTCCCGCCAGTATCGATATGTCCTGAAAGCCGATATTCGCAAATTCTTTCCGTCAGTGGATCATCAGATCCTGAAAGCTCTGCTGGCCCGCAAGATCAAGGACCCTGACGTGATGTGGCTGGTGGAACAGATCATCGACGGCAGTAATTCGCAGGAAGTGATTCAGCACTGCTTTCCAGACGACAATCTGTTCACGTCGCTGGAGCGGCGACGGGGAATCCCGATTGGGAACCAGACCAGCCAGTTCTTCGCGAACGTCTACCTCGACCCATTGGATCATTTCGTCAAAGACTGGCTCGGGATCAAAGGCTTCGTTCGTTACGTGGATGATTTTCTGGTGTTCTCAGACGACAAAGAGTACCTGGCTGAAGTACGCGAACAGATTCGGTGTTTTCTGGTCTCACTGCGTCTGCGGCTTCATCCGAAGAAAAACGTCATCTCCCCTGTGAAAAACGGCATTCGGTTCCTCGGCTTTCGCGTGTTTCCGACTCATCGTTTGTTGCCGAAAGACAATGTCCGGCGGTTCCGGCGACGGATCAGAGACATGCAGCAATCCTATGCGACAGGCGACATTTCTCTGCCTGAAATTCAAGAGCGAATGATGAGCTGGAGCGGTCACGCCTGCCAAGCGGATACGTTTCGCTTGCGGTGCAACCTGTTTGCTGGGATGCTGTTCCGCAGGGCGGCGAATCAGTAACCGTGTTTTGCGTGGGGGCTCGTTCAACAATAATACGTCGAACGCTGCCTCAGCCAACCGCAACAACAACCAACCGGACAACCGGAACAACAACAATGGTTTCCGTGTTGCGAGTACCTTGCCTTGCCGGAATTCGCTGAGTCACACCAGCGGAGCGTGCCAAGGTGCAAAGTCCATCGCCGTCCTGTGTCGGGCTGCTGTTCGTCTCACCGACGGATGGCTGCTCGGCCAAATACAAAACCGGTCCGGCGGGTCTGGTAGGCCGCAAGGCTCGAACGCCCCGCCGGATCATTTGTTGCCGTATCCGGCCTCGATTGGCATCGCCCGACGCATCGAAACATGTGGCGACGAATGCCACAACTGCAATCAAACTGACGACATGTCAGACACGATTTCTGGCCAGTCTCGCGATCGCCGGAATCCGGTTGATTCGGCAAAACTGGCGGCAGAGATTCCGGTGCCGTTGGTCCCTCAGGATGAACCGTCCTGAGTTAGATGTGATTTCGTTTTCACTCCACTCCGGTGATATCGACCGACCCCGGAAACAGCACTTCATGCACTGCTCCGGTCCGACACGCCGATGCAGCATCAAACTGATCCACGGTGCCGCTCAAATCTCATCCCGATGCGAGGTCAAAATGATGACACAAATCGGGTGACCTTAGTGTAATTGTGGTTAAGAACAAAACGCCGCTGAGTGGAAAAGAACCGCAGCGTTCGGAGCACTGCGGTTCTGCATAAACGCATGAGATCGGGAGGTTCTCAAGCGTTATGATTAATTCGTATTCTTCGAATCGACAAATTCTGAGATGTAAAACAAGACAACTCACTCCAGTAGGAGCATGCGATGCAGGCTTATCACCTCCCATCGGAGGAAGTGCGGCAGTAACGGCAGGAATGCGGCGACGAACTTCCGTCACTGTAAGGATTCCTATGACGCTGGTTGCTCCCCGCTTCTGTTCCATCTTCAGTGATATCACTTAGCCCAACAATGCATTGAGCAACCCACGTCGGTGGTCACGACCGAGGCGGGAAACACAGGTTGTTTTGCCTGCTCCGGTCCGACACGCTGATGCAGCATCAATCTGATCCACGGCATCGCTCAGATTTCATCCCGACGCGAGGTCAAAATGACGACACCAATCGGGTGGGCTTCGCCGCACGAACTGCGTGGGTCGATGTGACCGAAGCTGGTTCATAACTTGAACTTCAGTTGACTCAGGACGGATACTGATGAGTCACTAACGACGTCGGAATATCTGACATCATGATTGGCGAGCGAACCTGACCTGAACGCAGCGATGACGCTATGGCCGATTCCGACGACGAGAGTTGACTCGCGCGTTAACGTTTGGAACGATACCGAAGTATCATCCGCTATCGTCAGGTGATATGGGTGGCCAGCCGTTTTTCGACGTCCGGGGTGAACGGATCAGCCAACAAAGGAGTAGACATGAGCAGGAGCAGGGCAGCCCCGAGAGATCGCGGGCGAAAACAGGACACCCTTGCCGACGTGCCGTTTCACGTACTCGTCGAGAAGGATCCGGAACTGAGGGAACTGCGTGTATGTCACGCCGTGCTGCCCGCCGTAGAGCGGCGACAAGCTGCGCAGTGGGCTTATGACAGTGCCTGCGCCTCCATGCTGATGGCGCAGGCGACAAAAGAAACGGACCTAGTCCGCCCAGCGTGGCTCGAGGCAGCCGTCCCACTGGCGATCGATCCCGAATACGCTCCGGCGATGCTCACCGTCGGCTCGCTGGAATATCAGTACGGCCGAGTCCGGGAAGCAATGTCGCTGTTTCTGAAACTGATCACATGTCCCGCTGACACAGAGGATCTGCATGAGATTATCGGCAAGGCCGGCGACTTTCTCATGGACCAGGGTGACCACGTCAATGCCGGCCAACTTTATGCCGGCGCTGTGCAGGCATATCCGCACATCGCTGAGCACCACGTCGGCCAGGGGATTTGTGCCTTAAAACGCGGGATGATCATGGAGTCCGTGGCGCACCACCGGCGAGCCGTCAAACTGGAACCGAACAGCTACCGGCATTTGAACGATCTTGGCTACAGTCTGCTGGAATCGCTGCAATTTGACGAAGCAGAAGAAGTGCTGCAGCGCGCCGTGCAGCTTGCGCCCTGCGACTTTGATCTTCCGAAGGCAAACCTCGATTATCTGCAAAAAGTGCGAACCGTGTCGTTGCAAAGCGGCAGCCGTAAGCAGGAAAACGTCGAATGAAGACAATACGTAGTGCAAATGCCGGAGATCGATTCCCGTCTGTGCTGGAAGAAGCGTTCCATGATCCGGAATACGGTGCGATTGATCCTGTATTGAAGTTAGCGATGAGTCAGGATCACGATGAGTACACGTGGGCCTTATCGCTGCTTCGCAACATGTATGAATTCAGGCGAGACGAAGCGGGCGTGTTTCTGATTGGCCTGTTGCTGACCTGTGGCAACAACTGGGAAAAACGCCTCGCCATCGTGAATATTCTCTCCCATGTTCAGACAGAGGGGTGCGTCAGTCTTTTGTTCGACGAATTGAGGCGGGTAAGAAACACCAACTCGACACGTCGCTATCTGAGGGCACTGGTTGATGTCCTTTCTGGCCAAGGCCAGCGCACACTAAATAGCTTTGATACCAAGGACTTGCATCAGGAAGTCATCATTCCAGCCGCAGAGTTGTCGTTTCATGGCGAGGCTTTCCT
>JAYSPO010001231.1:0-1706 GCA_043722015.1 Candidatus Kuenenia sp.
CCGCCGGAAAGCACGCATTCAATCGTCTCCACATGATCCCGCGCTGAACCAACTCGCACTGCATGAGATCCCGCGCCATCGACCCCCAGCATTCCGCCCACTGTTGTAATGCGACCGTTTGATGGATCGGGAGCGAAGTATCGACCACTCTCGCGCAACTGTTCGTTGAGTCTCTCACGCACTACGCCAGGCTGGACGCGAACCCTGTCCTCAGAAATCGACACAATCTGATTCATATGGCGCGAGAAATCGACCACGATGCCGCTGCCGATCGCGCCTCCGGCAAGTCCGGAACCTGCACCGCGGGCAATCAGCGGGATGTTGTTTTCTGCGGAATACGCGGCCAGAATTTCCACGTCCCGGGTCCGACGTGGAAAGGCGACTGCCAGTGGTTCGATTTCATACAGACTTGCGTCGGTTGAGTACGCAGCGACAGCCGCGCGATCGACCCGGAGTTCCCCCTCGATCGCGTCGTTGAGGTCTTCAACAAGTCTTCGACGCCGTTCTTCCACGAATGTCCGTTCTCAGTTTCAATGTGTCGCTTTGCGCTGCCGCAGATCCTGTTGTCGGTAGCGTTCGGCGGTTTCAAGATCGAAGCGAGGGTGCTCGTCGTTGATGGTCGTTCGTCGGTGCCGTGCCCCGCAGCGATAACAAACCAGCATGTCGCCCATCATCGTATAGAGTACCATGTCAATCAAACCAGCGAGCATCAGAATTCCAATGGAAATCGCCGGTTGATAGAACGCCCATGCCACGCAACTGAAAATGGCCGCAGTCGCCACAAGCGCTAGTCCCAGCGCAGGCGGAAAATCCTTCTGACGCCACAGATCCTGGCATCCACAGACGCGACAACGGCAAAGATTTCCGTCCGCAAAATCATGAATTCCTTCGTCGCGATTCCATTGACATTCGTCGCAGCGAAGAGCGGCATCAATTGGTTCAGGAGCAGACAGGCGTCGCTTTTGACAGACCGGGCATTGAAAAATAATGTGGGTTGCGATGGGAATGGCCCCTGAAGTTGCCGAAAATTTCAGATGAGACAGACGCCAACCACAGGATCTGACTTGCCGAGTAGGACATGCGGCGATCAGCCGCGTCGGACCTACCAAGCGTTCGTGATGTTCCTTCAATACGGTATCCGCAGATCATGTTCCAGCAAAGCGGCAAACATTTCGCCCATGAAAACGAGAATGAGCGCGGCGAAGAGTACGCCCGTGGCTGACTGTGTGTTGCGGTACTTCAGGATTCTGGCGACAATCACCGCAGTCGCGAATGGCACCAGAATTCCGCCGACAATTCGTATGATCAAACACCAAAGATGAACCAGGTTGTGCGAGGCGAACCCAAATCGGAAAAGAGAAAGAGACGTCATCAGCAACCGCAAGACCGCCGCAACAGCAATCGCCTTGGTAAACCACGACAGCGGACCAATCGACATCGTCGGAGTCGTGAGATACCAATGTCCGAGCAGCATCCCGGTCAGTGTCGCTCCCAAAACTGAGGCTGATGCCAGGTCAGACAGCAGCAAATTCAGCGAGTCGATATTGACTCCGCCCGCCACTGATGCGGCCATCAGGGAGAGGAGGCACAGGATGGCAACTGCATAGATTGCCATGACCCCCGGCAGACGTCGTCCCAACTTCCACACGATATGCCCTGCAAATGCGATGACGGCGGCGATGACCTGCGTGAAGCGAATCAACTCG
>JAYSPO010001232.1:0-1609 GCA_043722015.1 Candidatus Kuenenia sp.
TGTCGTCGCTTTCGATCGGGAAGTTGACGCCAGCCCGGCAGAACAGTACGGTGTTCCAGCGGGAATCCCGGAGACTTCCTTCGAAAATAGTGCAAAGAACTTTGGCGATTATACTCTGCGCGGTCATGAGTGAGACAATTGGCGAGCGGCATGCGTCAGCTTGCCGGTACAAAAACGAGGTACCGGAGGGCTTACGCCGCTCCGCTCGCCGGACTCAGTTTTGGCCGCGCGGAGTATAAGTCCACGCCTTGCAGGTTGCCTGTCACAAAGAAAACGGTAGACTCAGTATTTTCCAGGGATCTAAGGTTTGTTCATGTTCCGTCGTCATCCTTTGAAATGGCTGCTTGCTGCTCTCGTCGTGGGCATTTGTATCTGGCTTCGGTTTCGGACCGTGCCTATGCTCCCGGGCGACCATCTGAAAATGGGACTTGAGGAACTCGCAGCCGGAAAATTCTCATCGGCTGAACAGCATTTTCGCGATGAACTTCGGCTGGTACCGGAGCAGCTCGTGGCAAGCCGAGAGTTGGCCTTGCTGCTCATCCGGTCCGGTCGCAACTGGGAAGCATCGCCGTATGTCCGGACAACTCTGAAGCAGGAAAGAATTCAGCAGGATTCTCTGGTTCGGATTTCCGGTGATCCTGAACTGGCGATCGATGAGTCTATGCTGAACGATTGGCACCGACAGTCGCCGGAAGAACTTTCTCCTCTGATCGGTCTTGCCAAAGCTGCTTTCCGAAACGGCAAGACCGAAGAAGCACATAAATTGGTTGACAGGATTCTTGCCATATCCCCGAATGATCTGGAGGCCCATGTCATCAAGGGACTCGCAGAGCTCAGAACAAGTCTTTCGCAACTTCCCGATTGGAACAGTAACTTGCCCAAGGATGCCGAACAACATCCCGGCATCTGGTTAGTCCGGGGTGAATGGTGCCAGCAGGCAGGCAACCCGGAAATGGCCACCCGTTGTTTTCTTGAGGGCTTGCTTCTGAACCCGGATGATCGCAACATGAATCTGCGATTGGGGCAATTGCTGGGTGACAAAAAGGACAAAAAGGGCCAGCCGTTTCTGGAACGTGCGGAGACACTGCGAAGATTGTTCGATGCCATCTCGTACATCGACAGACAACGGAGCTATTCCCAGCTAATGGGACTGCTCAAATCACTGCAGTCTTTAGGTCGGTTTCAGGAAGCGACGCAATGGGGACAAGTCGCCATGACTTCAGATCCTTCACTCATGAGGCGGATGACCACGGATCGCAGTTTTTCGACTGAATATAGCCAGATTATGTCTGCCGCTTATGAAAAACACGGAAATTTCAACCCGGCATTGAAATTCAATCTGCAGACATTTCCGGAATGGCTCCCGCCTGCCGGTACGTCTGGTTCTCAGGAAGCCGAGGTGCATAAAAAGTTCCGATTCAGGAATGACGCAGCCTCCTCTGGTCTGGATTTCACTTACTTCAACGCGGACGACCCGGCCACCGAAGGAAAACGTCTGCAGGAAACCACCGGTGGCGGCGTGGGGGTTCTGGATGTTGATCACGATGGCTGGCCTGACCTGTATTTTCCTCAGGGATGCACATGGCCGCCGGAAACGGACGGGCGTTTT
>JAYSPO010001233.1:0-5550 GCA_043722015.1 Candidatus Kuenenia sp.
GGCCCTCGCGGCCGCCCATAGGCAGTGGAAATTCCACGAAACCCCGGAAGCTCTTGGAGAACAGCTGCCCGCCCACCACTACGTTCCAACGCATGGCAAAGACCTGTACCAGGATCAGTACGGACGCCAGACCGCTCAGCGGCATCATCAACCTGGGATTCCTTCGAGGATGAATCGCCAGCAGCAGCAACACGAACGGACACAACGAACCAATGAGCACCTGCACAATGCCATAGGACACGGCAAGGCGTTCTGTAAGCAATATCGACAGCACGTGCCATTCGGCACCTCCTTCATAGGCCATGTGGACCAATTCCAGCATCTCCAGTGAAACCGCGATAATCAGCGAACTCCACAGGTAGCGTGACAGCGACCGGACGCAGGCTGCATCCGGCGTCACGTTGCGGCGCCAACACATGAACAGATAGAGCACAATCAAAGCCGCGATTCCCGACACCACTGCCGATACCAGAAAGATGACTGGCATCAACGCCGTCGACCACCACGGATTGGCTTTGACTGCACCAAACAGAAATCCCACGTAGCCGTGCAGTACGCACGCGGCCGGGATTCCCACAATCGACAGCGCGCGGATCAGCCATGCGTCGGCGGCCTGTGATTCTTTGGTGATTTCCCGATCACCCAACGACAATATTCGGTACAGAAGTCCGGACGGGCCGCGAGCGGATCGTGCTCTCGTCACAATGTCTGCCCGAAAGACCAGCCACACTTCGACCACCAGCAGCAGCATGTACAGACTGTAGATGATGCCGAACCCGGACATCGCCGACGTGGCACTCGGCGTAATCATAATATTGAAAGCTCGTTCGGGATGATGCAGATGCAACAATAGTGGCACCGTCGCAAATGCGCAGAAACAGAGTGCTTTGACCAGCGCCAGGCGCGCAACAGGGCGGAGTGCTTCCTGATGAAACACGTGGTACAGCGCTGAAACAATAAACGCTCCGGCCACCAGACCTGTGATGTATGGATACAGCACGATCATGATGCTCCAGGCCACATGTGAGTCGTTTGGGATCGAACGATGAGCCGTCCATCAGTTAACCTCCCCGGTGATCCCGACATAACGAAGTTTAGGGTGCGTCCCGAGATGCTCCTTCAGAACACTGGTCGGAATCTTTGCAATCCGTTTGCTGATTTCGCTCTCAGGATCATCCAGTCGCCCGAACAAGCGGGCTCCAACCGGGCAGGCTTCGACACAGGCGGGCTGTTCGTCTCGCTGAATTCTGTGGTAGCACCAAGTGCATTTGTCGGCGATGCCGGTGTCGGGATTAATGAAACGCACGCCATAGGGACATGCCTGAACGCAATAGGCACAGCCGATGCAGCGATCGGGATCGACCAGTTCAATTCCTTCCGGCGACGTAAAAGCAGCATGCACCGGACAAACCTGATTGCAGGGAGCGTCCACACACTGGTTGCACAGCTTGGGCGCAAAGTAGGCTCGTTCGACAAGGTCCGGATTAATGGGCGGGATGTCCGACCCGGCGTAGCCCGTCTCCGGAACCAGGTCCACCTGAACACGCCCATCTTTGAAATGCACAAAACGCTCGACCCATGTTCGCGAATAGCCTTCCGGAACGTTGTTTTCGACACGACATGCCGTCAGACACTTTCCGGCACCGACACATTTTTCCGTATCGACCAGAAATCCATACAGGACTTCCTTTTCTTTCACCGCTGCTGCGGCGCCGGAAACTCCTGTCGCGGAGGAGGCACCGCTCGCCAAAGCGGTTGCCTGTTGTTCAGCAGCGCCGCCGGATGACACGGGCAGCAGCGTCAGGCTGAACGAACCGAATGCGAATGTTGTCGCTCGTTTCAGAAAATCCCGGCGGGAACGTTCAGGCGGAGCTTCACGGCAGCCACCGTGGTCCCCGCAGCCGTCGCTCGCTGAATTGCCGGAACCACAACCGCCCGCAGAGTTGTTCAGTATGTTCAATCCGAAATTCATGATGATCTCCCGATGTCACTAATTCGACTGTCCCATTTTTTTCGTAGTACCGCTTTTAGGCGGAAATTCAGCCTGCGCCACCATGAAACTTCAGCCCCTTTTCCGGCTGAAGCCGGGACTACAAGCGAATCTGGGACAGTCGTACTAAATGGCTATCCGAAAAGGGGGCTGACCCTCTCCGGCAAGCGTCTCCAAAGGGGCAGGCCCCTTTTCGGATAGCTTCTAAATGCCCGGACTGTGTCCTGTATGGCACTCGAAGCACACATTCTTGTCATTGACGTTTTCCGCGCCCTGTTCTTCCAGATGTTTCGCCACATCAATGCTGCGAAAGCCACTCGGCATTCCAACGACTGATGTGTGACACGACAGACAGGTCGCTCGATCCTGCGTAATAAACAGGTCCATCTTCGTATCAAAATTTCCGTCCCACTCCCCGGCAGGCGGAATGACCTGACCGGGCGTGCCAGCTGCCTTGATCGCAGCCGCGATGTGTTCATGACCATTACCATGACAGTGCATGCACAGGACGGCATTGTGAGGTGACTCGGCACGTTCTTCCTGCACTTTGGAGTGGCATTTCAGACAGTCAGCATCCGACGACAGCCTGCTGGGCTGCGATGCAATCTGCTCCAAAGCGGCCGCGCGGTAGGGACCTCTGTCGCCATATGCTTTGGGAACCAGTTGACTGCGAACAAACATCGCACCTGCACCACCGACGGTGATCAGGAAAACCAGAACTCGCAAGTGACGGGTGTGTCGCGACCACAGTAGCCGCGAATTCATCGTGAAGCCGTTTTCCGCGCCTGCGACCTGTGCCCAAGGCTGGCTGCTCGAACCAGCGACGCTGGCTATTTTCATCACTGCTGCAGGCGAATGCACGGGGTTGCCGGAGAAGGCCAGGATCGCTGATGTGTCGGCGCGTCTGGAATGCGATCGATGCACGGAGGCATTCGACAGCTCAAATACGACATCAACAAACAGCACCACAAAGATGGCGAACATGGCCAGGACGGCAAATGCAATCCCGGCAAACACGATGACAAACATTTTGATTCCTCCAAGGGCGGGAATTGGGTCGCGTCACGGGGCAACGCGGTGGAGGTTTGAAATTCGGCAGAGCAATCGGGCAGGGGTTGAAGGCGGGCGAATCACGTTATACACAAGAAGATACATATATCCATAATAGACATCAACAACACCCATGTCAACCGGATAGGCGAAAAACAAAAATTCGCAGCGAAGAAGCAACAGCGGTCGTCAATCAGATCCGTTTCAATCGTGACAACTGTCAGCGATTGAGTGTTCTGTGCGGCTCGTGCCCTGTGCTTGACTATACTCTACGCGGTCATGATTGAGAGAATTGGCGAGCGGCATGCGTCAGCTTGCCGGTCCAAAAACGGGGTACCGGAGGACTTACGCCGCTCCGTTCGCCGGACTTATTTCTGGCCACGCGAAGTATAAGTTCCCGCGAGGGGAGTCAATCCTTCGCGGCGTTACGGTTCAGGGGCGATGGTTGTAGCAGCAGACGTGTCAACTGGGGCGGCAGTAGTTGAAGCCGTGTCTGCAACTGCGTCGGCTGCAACTGCGTCGGCTGGGACTGCGACGGCGGAGTGATCCGCAGCACCCTTCTTCAGCGTCGTCTTCATTTCTTCATACCACGTATGCTCCGGACGATTCAACGGATCGTCGATGACCTTTCGCACGGCCTCGGCTTCGGCTGTCTGGCCAGCTTCTTCTGCCTGATGCGCGAGCTCGCGAGCCTGCGGAATCAGTTCCTGATAGAACCGTTCGGCCACTTCGTACATGCCATGCCAGTGAGCATAGTCCGGTGCCATCATGGATGCCCCATGACGCGCACGGCGACCTTCGTGATGCCAGAGATAGAACCACGTCCATTCAATCTCTTCATCAAATTCCTGCTTCGTGATCAGCATCTGTTCGCGAAGCACTGTCATGATTGACTGACCTGGCTTTGCGAATTTTTCGTTGTAATTGATGACGAAATCATCGTACTGCGTGTAAAACGCATCGACGTAATTTTCGGTGTGACAGTGAGTGCAGACGTTCTTCATGGCGATACGTTTGTCCTGCCATGAATGAGCCACCAGCGCTTTGCGTTTTTCAGGATCGGTTTCTTTCACAACATCACCGTTGGCATCGGTGTCCATCACGAGGCTCACCGGTGGACGGTTGGTCCATGAAATGCGTCCGCTCGGGTCATGTGTAACTTTGCCACCGTTGCGACTGTGTCCCGACATGTGACAGGTGGCGCAGGTCGGCGCCTGAGTGTAGTCGACTCCCAGAACCCAGTCTTTGGCATTCAGGTTCATGTGATCATGCAGGTCGCGGAAAGCCACGCCGTGCTTGGATTTTTCGAAGATTTCTTTCTGCGGATGATCGGGTCCCAGATGACACTTTCCACAATTCTCAGGCTGACGCGCACGTCGTGGCGAAAAATCGTGGCGGGAATGGCAGGCCGAACAGGAACCCCGCGATCCGTCGAGATTCAGTCGACCAATTCCTGTGTTGGGCCAACTGCTGGCTGCCAGAATAGGGCGCCCCGTGGACGCCTTCTTGATCTGAGCCACAATATCCAGATTGGTCGGCTTACCATCTTTGTCGGGCTTGAGGTCATCGACCGTGATCAGACTGCCATCATTGGCTTCCAAAGCCACTTTGCCTCCATGGCACTTCTTCAATCCCGGTGATTCGTCGCAGCAGTCGATCAATCCACGGCCAGACAAACATCGCACCCACGATGAATCCTGAACTAATGACGGCAAACGTCAATGAAAACAGTTTCAGCCAGCGAAATGAAACATAGAAAAACCACTCAGGCTTGATCACTTCCGGAGTCGACAGTGGATCGGCTTTCGGTCCCATCGTCGCCGGCAGCGTGACAGCCAGTGCACACAGAATGATCATCAGTACCAGACCAGGGCATCAGCTCCGTCAGCATGTGGTCCGGAAAGAAGTTGAAGTGCTTTGGCGCGGAGGGTTCATCGTCCGGCTCTGGAAATTCCGTGACGCCATGCATGCGGACCTGAGCAATATGCAGAATGACGAGCAGAATCAGTGTCGTCGGCAGAACGGCGGCGTGCAGAATGTAAAAACGTGACAGCGTCCGGGCGTTGTACTCATCGCCACCCAGCAACAACTGCTTGCCAATTGGCCCAACGATCGGTACGGCGTCACTGATGTTGGCAGCGACCGTGGCGCCCCAATAACTCAACTGTTCAAACACCAGGCTATAACCGGTAAAACCGATCAGCAGAGTACACATCAGCAGCGCCATGCCGATCATCCAGTTCAGTTCACGTGGTCGCCGGTATGCCCCGGTGAAGTAGACCCGCATCTGATGCAGAATCATGGCCGCGATCATCAGCGTCGCCGCCCACTTGTGCATGCTCCGCAGAAACCAGCCGAAAGTGGCTTCTTCAGTGATATACCGAATCGATTCAAAAGCCGATGATGTGGACGGCCCTCGCGGCCGCCCATAGGCAGTGGAAATTCCACGAAACCCCGGAAGCTCTTGGAGAACAGCTGCCCGCCCACCACTACGTTCCAACGCATGGCAA